>CAIWET010000359.1 GCA_903911805.1 uncultured Ignavibacteria bacterium
ATAATTGAATTTAAAAAATATATAAGATTACTAGATTAGGCGATGATATGCAAAATAGAAAAATTATAAGTCTTAAAATATTTCTAATAGTATTTTTAATAGGTTTGCTAAATCCTATTTTGGAACTTAAAGCTCAAGGTCCTAAAGGTTATACTTTATGTGCAAGCGAAGGAGAAACTTTCAATCTTCCAGCTAAGAGTCACGTTGCTTATGGAGCAAATGGTTATTATGTATATTTATTCAATCAAACCGGAAAAATTACATTTGATACTAAAACCTTTGGAAGTGACCCTTGTTATGGAACGTATAAATCTGGATATTATAAACTTGCATTAGGAAACGAGTCCACAGCAAATTTAATAGAAACTTTTAATGTACTCAAAGATCATTTAATTGGCTCTTCAATTTTAACTGCAGCTCAACTAAATGAGCAAACTGAGATTATCAAATCTAATATCTATTTAATTGCAGAAAATGATACGGTTTTAAATCTTGCTTTTGACTTAGTTAATAATTACGAGGTTAATAAAGGTCCAATTTTCATAAATTCATCAACCAAAAATGGATTTAATAATTCACCCGGAGCAACGGATGGATTAGAATTAGTTAGAGCAATCTTTACTGTGCAACAAGGTTTGCACGATTATGCTTATACAACTGAAAATGTAAATAAATATCAGAATATTTTTAGTGGAAAGAAATTTTTAACTTCAGATTTCTATCCTGGTGCAGTTAAATCTCAACCCGATACCAATAAGATTTATAATACAAAAATTAATGGTTCAATGGAAGAATACTGGGGGAAAAGAACTGCTAATTCAGCTACTTCATCTCGCAAACCGACAGGATATTATCTTGCTTCTGGCAGTATTGGTATTGTTAAAGTACCAATAGAAATGGTTAATAAAGGATTTAAAGTATTGGTTGGCGCACATACAATGGATAAAACAGGTAATTCGCCAGTTAGAAGATTTTTCAGAATCACCAAAACTTTTGATATTAAAGATACAATCACAAAAATTGCCAATCCTTTTGGTGGAGGAATTTATATTATTACTCCATATCTTGCTGATTTAGGAATTGTTGATATTCAATTAAAAAATGTGGTCCCAGCTCCATTCTTTTCTACTAAAACATTTGATAGTACCAAGCTAAAAGATTGGATGGAAACTCAGCGTTTAAATCCTGCTCCTTGGGCAGATTTTGAATCAGATAAATTTATGATGCAGGTACCAACAAGCTGGATTTATAACTATTCCGAACCTGTTAAGTGTATGGAAGATTGGGATAAATGTATGGATGCTGTTTCGGATTTACTTGGCTATCCTCACGTTAGAAATAACCATATTTTGTATGTTCAGATTGATACAGACATTATGTTTGCTGGATATGGTATTGGTTATCCACAGGTTAATAATACTTATAATCCCAATGATGTTGAAAATGGAAACAAAGACCATTGGTTTCTTCACCCTGGACCCAATTTTTGGGAGATTGAGTTCCATGAACTTGGACACGCTCAAATTACAAGCAACTTTAATGGAGAAGGAGAAGCACTTGTAAATTTATTAGCTGTTGCTATCTGGAATAATAAATTTAATATTAATATTGATACTGCTTTCAGCCGATCTAACGGCAATCAAGAAATGATAAATAGAGATCAGGCGGCTTTAAGCTGGATAGTTACTCCAAATTTCAGATCTGGAAAACCAATGGATATTTCAAATACTACTATGGATGAGGTTCGTTATCAACATAGAGGATATGGCAAATATGTTGAAATCGCTGCTCTTTTTGGATGGGAAGTATTAAATAAATTCCATTTTCAGGAAAACCAGGATTTTATGAATCAAAAGCCAAATGATGGATTATCAAATACTGATAGCCGAATGATAAGATTATCAAAAGTTGCTGGAATTGACATTAGACCATTAATTCATTTTTGGGGAGTGCAACCAACTGATAGTTTGAAATTGAAAAAGTTAATAGATTCTGTTGGATTAAAACCATCAAGTATTATTTATGATAGATTAATGCATTATAAATCAATTATTCCAATGAATAATATAGATTTCAAGAAGCATATCAGTGTTTTATTCCCAGGAAAGACATTAACAGCAGGTGAAAGCCCAGATTATGGCGAAGGCTGGTATTTTGTTTGGCAAAATGTTTATGACGAATCACACGGGTTAGCGGCCCAAAAAGCTATGCAGCATATAATTGACATTTATTTCCCAAAGGGCAGACCTGATGATAATTCAGCAATAAATGAAGAAAATAAAATTGAAGGAATAAATCAATCTTGTTATCCAAATCCATTTTATGAAAGTGCAATAATAGAATATACTTTGAATTCTTCAGGAGTGACAACAATTGATTTATTTGATGCTCTTGGTAATAAAGTCACCAATTTAGTAAATAAATATCAAGAAATTGGGGAACATTCAATTGAAATCAACGCTAAAGAATTGAATTTAAGCAGTGGTATTTATTTTTATAGATTAAATAATGGTAATATTTCTGAGACCAAATTAATGATTATTAATAAATAATCAAAAAAAGAGGCAATCTTTTAAATGAGATTGCCTCTTTTTATACTATTTTGCCTCTTCCGGCATTTCAAAATCGGTTTTGCAATCCGGACATTTCAAATACTGTTTCCAGTCTTCACCATCTTTTTTAAAGTGAATATTCAAATATATACTTTCGCAATTGCCGCATTTTTTATTATATGGCTCGTGATTTGTTAAATAATCACATGTTGGATAAGTTGAGCAGCTCCAGAATTTCTTTCTAGTCTTTTTGCTATATCTTTCAGTTAATTGGCCTTCTTTACATTTAGGACAATTTACATCAGAATGTGGTTTTGGCTTATCGGCACCAATTTTCTTAATGCTCTTACAAGTAGGATAATCTGAACAACCATAGAATTTACCATATCTGCTTTCTCTGATATTCATTGGCTTTCCGCAAATATCACAGAAAATGCCTTCAGCAATCTGAGGTTCAGCTTTTTTAGCTTCATTCTCGCCTTTTGGTAATGGCTCAGTATGGTCACATTCTGGATAATTTGTGCAACCCAAAAATCTTCCTTTTCTGCTAACTCTGATTTGCATCTGAGCACCACATTTTTGGCAAGGAATCTGAGTTCCTGTTTCGCTTTTTTCTGCAGCTGTAAGAGTTTCAGTAAATGGACCATAAAAATCGGTCATCACTTTTACGTAATCTTTGTCGCCATCAGCAATTTGATCTAATTCTTCTTCCATTCCGGCTGTAAATGTTACATTAAATAATGCTTGGAAACTCTTGAATAATACGTCTGATACCTGCATACCCAAGTCAGTTGGAGTAAATGTTCTCTTAGCAAGATCAACATATTCTCTATCAACTAAAGTGGAAACAATTCCAGCGTAAGTACTAGGTCTTCCAATTCCTTTTTCATCTAATTCTTTGATTAAACTTGCTTCAGTATAACGAGCTTTTGGCTTTGTTGAAGATTTGGTTGAATCAACATTTTTCAAGTCAGCTTTTTGATTTTCAGCTAATCCTGATGGTAATGTTTTTTCTGATTCTTCTTCGTTTGGCTCTTCGTCTTGATTGTCAAATAAAGCAAGGAAACCCTTAAATGCTACAACTGAACCTGATGCTCTAAATCCAAATTCGCCACCTTTGATATTAACTGTTGTTTGGTCAATAATAGCTGGTGCCATTTGGGAAGCTAAAAATGTATTATATACTAATTCATAAAGATTAGACATTGCTTTGTCAAGATGTTGCCTAACGTAATCAGGAGTATAAGTCAATGAAGTTGGGCGAATCGCTTCGTGGGCATCTTGTACATTTTTACTTTTTCCAGTATATTTTGGAGTATAATCAGGAACGTATTCTGGACCGAATGTTTTCTGAATATGCTCTTTTGCAGCCAATTCTGCTTCAGGGCTCAATCTGGTTGAGTCAGTTCTCATATATGTAATCAAACCAATTTGACCTTCGCTACCAAGATTAACACCTTCGTAAAGTTGCTGAGCTAAAAGCATAGTTCTGCTGTTAGATAATCCCAATTTCTTTGATGCTTCCTGTTGTAAAGCAGAAGTTGTCAATGGTGCAGAAGGATTTCTTTTGATTGATTTCTTTGTTATATCAGAAATTTTATAATCATTTTGTTTGATTCTAGTAATTAAATCTAAAGCTTGTTCTTCAGATTTAATGAAATTGGTTCTTTTGTCCAAATCAGCATTATCTTCTGATTTGGCAGAGCCTTCTGGATTTTTTAAATTAGTTTTATTAACAGATACTAATCTTGCTTTGAAATTCTTCTGATTTTCTGATAAAAAGTCTCCAGCAATTGACCAATAATCAATTGGAAGGAAATCTCTTATTTCTTTTTCTCTTTCAACTATTAATCTTAATGCAACAGATTGCACACGACCAGCTGAAAGTGTTCCAGAAGTTTTAGTTAACATTGTTTTAGATAGGAATGGAGATACTTTAAAGCCAATTAATCTATCCATAATTCTTCTTGCCTGTTGAGCCATACAAAGATTATAATTTATCTCTCTTGGTTCGGCAAGACCTTTTAAAACGCCATTTTTTGTTATTTCATTAAATAAAATTCTTTTAATATCTTTATTATCATCTTTAATTTCCTCCGCTATGTGATTCGCAATTGCCTCACCCTCACGGTCGGGATCGGTTGCGATTAACACTGCTTTGGTTTTTTTTGCTAAGTCTTTTAATTTTTTGATTGTTGCGGCTTTACCTCTGATTGTTTGATATTTTGGTGTAAATCCATTTTTAATATCAACGCCAAGCCCAAAAGTAACTAAATTCTTAATATGCCCAACAGAAGACTCAACGATATAATCTTTTCCAAGATATTTATTTATCGTTTTTGCCTTTGCAGGTGATTCCACAACCACCAATGTTTTTCCTGCCATTTATCACAACTCCTAATATCATATTCTATTTTTCAATTTTGCAAAGACACAATTTTGCTAAAGATATTATAATTACTATTTAAAATTTAATTCAGCAATAATG
>CAIWET010000360.1 GCA_903911805.1 uncultured Ignavibacteria bacterium
CTCAATGAATAATTAAATAAAAGTCTAAATTTAGTGTTTTCTCATGAGAACATTCAAATATTAAAAGCAGTAAAACATAATAAAATACAATACTCTACAAAAGAATTAAATATACCATTCATAAAAATTGCTAATTTGATTAGAAAAGATGGTTCAGTTGTCACCACAGAAATAAATGCTAAGTTTTTTTATAATAATCAAATTAGCAAATTTCAAATCATTGCAACTGCTAGAGATATATACGAAAAAAGAAAAATCGAATTAGCTTTAAAAAACAATGAAAAGCAACTTAGATCTATTATTGAAACTTCACCAGAAGGAATTGGAATTACAAATTTGAGTGGGGAAATCAGTTATGCATCTAAGAAGTTACTTGAAATATTTGGTTATGAAAGCATAGATGAAATTATTGGTAAGAAATTAATTGATTTTATTCAAATTGATTATCAAGAAAAAGCACTTTATTTTCTTAATGAAATGTTAAATGGCAATCACACTGGAACAGCAGAATATCTAGCAATAAAGAAAGATGGTACAGAGATTTTTATTGAGTCAAATGCTAATATTTTATTTGAAGAAGATCGACCAACTGGTATATTATTAATTTCAAGAGATGTTACTGATAGGAAGTTATCTGAGAATTTATTAATTGAAAGCGAGAATAGACTTAAATTAATTGTTGAAACTTCACCAGATGCAATTATTTCTACTTCATTAGATGGTAAAATTATGACAGCTTCAAATCAGGCTGCCAAAATATTCGGTTATAGTAATTCTTCTGAGTTATTAGGCAAGTATACTTTAGATTTTATTCATCCTGATTATTTAGAAACAGCAAAAATAAGAATGACTGAACGCATTTTACAAGGGAATACTAATCCATTTGAATATTTAATGATTAGAAAAGATAGTTCACATATTTTTATAGAAGCTTCTGCAAGTCTTTTAAAAAACAAATACCAAAAACCCATGGGATTAATTTATATAGCTCGTGATATAACTGAAAGAAAAATTGTTGAAAAAAATCTTGCTGAAAGTAAAGAAAGATATAAAACATTAGTTGAAAGTGCCAATGAAGGTATTTCTGTAATTTTAAATTTCGAAATTGTATTTATCAACAAAAAAATATGTGAAATAATTGATACTAATTCAGAAAAACTATTAAATAAATCTATTTTAGAATACGTAGTTGATGAGGATATAGATTTAGTTAGCAATTATTTTAATTCATTTGATCACACTTTATACTCAAATGATAATTTTGAATTTAGGATAATCACACGAAATAATAATGTAAAATGGCTTGAAATAAAAACTGTTTTAATTGAATGGAATGGCTCTAAGGCTAGTTTAAATTTTATAAATGATATTACTTATAAGAAAAATGCAGAAATTGAACTTTTTAGAATTTACGAAGATTTAAGAATTTCAAATGAAGAAATTGAAGTAAATTTATTCCAAAAAAACACTCTAATAGAAGAGCTTGAAAATATAAAATCAACTTTAGAAAAAGTAAATTCAACTAAAGATAAATTCTTTTCGATCATAGCACACGATTTGAGAAATCCTTTGGGTAATTTCAGAACAACAACGAAGCTACTTTTTGATTCATATGACGATTTTCAGGAAGAAGAAAGACTGGAATTTTTAGAAGTTATTAAAAATTCTGCTGATAATATTTATTCTTTATTAGAAAATCTCCTTGAATGGTCAAGAGCTCAGAGAGGAAGCATTGAATTTCGACCTGACAATTTTGATTTATACTATTTAATTGAAAATAACATTTCTCTATTGAGATTATCTGCTAGTAACAAAAGAGTAACTTTAAAAAATAATGTGAAATTTTCAACTTATCTTTTTGCTGATATCAATCTTATTACTACAATAATTAGAAACTTGATTTCCAATGCTATTAAATTCACTCCTACTGATGGAGAAATTGCAATTGGAATTACTTCAAATGAGAATGAAAATATCATTTCTATTAAAGATTCTGGTGTTGGAATGAATCAAGATACTTTAAATAAACTCTTCAGAATTGATACAAACTTTTCAACTTTAGGAACTTCAAGTGAACGTGGAACGGGACTGGGATTAATCCTTTGTAAGGAATTTGTTGATCTACATAATGGCAAGATTTGGGCTGAAAGTGAATTTGGCAAAGGTAGTACTTTCTTCTTTTCAATTCCAAAAAATTAATTCATATTTAAAAAAAATCCGTTAATAAATCATATATTAACGGATTTTTTTTTTTATTGATTCCTATTTAATAAAACTTAATTTCCCAGATATATTAACTAATCCAGAATTAATATTATAATAATATAGACCTGAATTCATTAAGTTATTAGAATTAATTAATATCTTATTTAAACCAACATTTGCAATGTATTTTGTTGAATATACTAATTCACCAAGTAAATTATAAATACTAATATCATACTCGCAATCTAAATTACTGGAAAAATAAATTTCAGTAAATTGGTCAAATGGATTTGGAATATTTATGCTTCCTTCTTTTTCAATAAGATTTTCGTCAATATTGCTAATATTAAATACTGTAATAGTAACATCTGAAGTGTCAGAAACAATTGAACCACAACTATTATAGGCAATACAAGAATATTTACCAGCATCCGATGTACTGACATTAGTTATATTTAATATACTATTAAATTGATTTGGAATTATTATTCCATTTTTAAACCAATTATAAGTGATTATTCCATATTTTGCTGTAGAAGTTAGTTTTAAATCTTTACCAGTTGCTATTTTTAATGTTAATGGCAAAGTGTCAATAAATTCTGGTTTTTGACCAACTTTAACTTTAAATTCAATCCAATTTAAAGGATAATGATAATCAATTTCAGGGAAATAAATATCTAAGTTATAATCGTTACCAACATCAGAAAGTTCAAGATTCTTTATTGTTAAATTTGAAGATGTAGTATTTGAGTATTTATTTCCATCTAATAATTTTACATTATTTTTATACCATTGCAAATTAACTTTTAAATTTTTAGGATAAGTCATTAAATCTAAATAGAAACTATCTGTTTGACTCATACAATTTTCAATTGAATCCTTCCAATTTAATCTAACACTAATACTAGGTTGAATAATCTTATATCCACTTAAACTATCAGATCCACATTTACCTGTTACTTTAACACTGAAAATACTGTTTAAATCTGAATTAGTTATATTCTGTAAAGATAAAATTGATGATTTAGCTCCAGCAATTCTTGAATCATCTTTTAATGCAACACCATTAGAATACCATTGAACACTAATTGGATAATCAGCCGGTGCTCCTTCAACGTGAGCATTTACTTCCAAAATAGCGTTTGAATTATCTTTAATATAAATTGTATCCGGTTTATTTGTAATTTTAGTATTTGTCATAACATATACTAAAATTGGATTTGCGTAAACAATATCAGAACCTGGCAAATTAGTTAATTTACAAGTATAAATTCCAGAGGATGGAAAATCAGAATTATTTACATTTAATAAGGCTTTGGTTGCTCCAACGATTTCTACACCATCTTTCATCCATTGATATTGAACTACCCTTCCTTCACTAATAACAGTCAATAGAGTACTTTCACCGTGACATAAAAGTGCTGTTTTAGTTTGGCTTAATACTTTCGGTGCTTCTGGAGTAACATTGAAAATTCTAACTTCAGACCAATCAGAATTACCATCTGAGTTACTTGCTCTAACTCTCCAATAATAAGTTTTTAAATATTCTAATGAAGTTGTTAATTGAATGAAATTAAATGAGACATTATTATTTTTATAATAAATATTACTGAAATCTGAAGTTAGTGAAATTTCAATATCATATTTTGATACACCAATAACATTTTGCCAAGTAAATGTTGGGTTTGCAATTACTGCTTGGTCATTATTTACAGGCAATAACAGCGTTGGTGGTTCCAAAGTTGTTGAATATGAATAAATGTCAGACCAATCGCTTGTGCCCTTAGAATTGACTGCATTCACTCTCCAATAGTATTTTTTAAAGTAACTCAATTTATTGGATAAGGTAAATGAATTTGTTGCAATATTTGGATAATCATCTTTGACAACCGAAAAATCTGAATATTCAGAAATTTGAAGATTATATGATAATGCTCCGGGTGATGATGACCAACTAAATGAGGTTAAAACAGGAATATTAGCGGACTTATCAGCTGGTGAAATTAGTTTGGGAATATCAGGACCAAAATTCACCCTAAATGAAATGGTTGAACCAGCTGAACTAATTGCAAATATGTTTAACCCACCCTTACTTCCATCTTGTAAAAAAGAGTATGGATTAGAATTATCATTAATAACCGTTCTTCCTGCCTCTAAAGAAAAGTTTGCATAATAAATATCACCATTAACAGTTTTTGTACCATTTGGTCGCATTAAATATACTTCATCGGGAGGTCCACCGGCATTTCCATTATATCTTGGATCAATTCTGTAAACAAGCATTCCTGTTCCTGGTAAACCTGATTCAAACATACCCATTTTTCGTCTATATTCAACTATAAAGAATTCATTTGTAGAATTCGGAGATTTTATTTTAAATGCATTTCCGGTAGAACTTGTTAATGGATTTAGAGTATAAGTACCACTTTTTGTAATTTCAGGAATTGATGTTATCCAATTTCCATATTTCCATTTCATATATGCACTCATATGCTGTGGTGGATTTGCATCACTTTCCATTATATCCCAGCTACCAACTGTTGAGAATCCATCGTAACTATAATGATATAAGTCAGGAGAACCCAATGTATGAAACATTTCGTGGCATAGAACACTAACAGCACGAGATGATGATGTCCAGCTTTGAATCAAGAAGTTATAATTCCAAACTCTTTTACCATTTATTCTAACATCTTGAGTATATAATGCCCACATATGTGGCCAAAGAAGAGTTGCCCAAGCATCATTTGTTCCAGCAACAAAAAAGGCAATATTATCAATATATCCATCATTATCATTATCTATCACTAAATTTGCTGGTACCTGGCTACTAATTGAAGCAATTGCATTTGCTAATAATGTATGCTCCCTAACAGTAGATTCATTGTCATTTTGATATCCAATAGGATTAGTAGAAGCATTATAAGGACTATAATAATTTCTTGGATGAGAATCCTGATATGATACACAAGTTCCACCAGTTTGAGTAGGATAAAAACTTGTTAATATATCTAATTTACCATAAGAAACTTCTTTAAAATATGAATATAAGGAAGCTGTGGATGTTGCATTAAATTGATTCTGATAAGTACTGTATTGATCTGGATAAGAACTTTGGTCAGAAAATCTAATAAATACAGATATATTATTCAAAACACCTAAATTTGATGTTTGAATAGAATTCTTTTTAGTCATAATCGGTTTAGATGGTATATTAAATCTATTCCTTCTCTGTTGAATTCTTTCGTCATCTAATTTCAACCAAGGTGAAATTCCATAATCGCTTGGATTAATCGAACCAACAAGATATTGGCTCGGAATCACTTCTCCATTTGATTTAATACCATAAAAATAATAGCCTGATGTCTCATTTTGAATAATTGTAAACCCACTACTATCGTGAATCCAATTATAAAATTCATCTCCACTTGCAAAACAATTTATTTGCTCGCCATTTGGTTGTTTAATTGTCATAGGTACAAATTTCTCATAAGAAGCATTTGCATCAAACATTATAAAAATCAATAGAATAATAGTTAAAGTAATTTTTTTCATACAAAATCCTTAATAATAATTAAATTATATTCAAA
>CAIWET010000361.1 GCA_903911805.1 uncultured Ignavibacteria bacterium
CCAAGTTATTTAATAAAGATATTCTAACAAGCATTTCTGAATCAGTTTTAATCTTAATATTTATGTTATTTCCACTTTGAATTATATTAGGATAAACAATGTTTTTCTCTTCATTTATTTCATAAACTGGTAAATAATTTTCATTTATACCACATTGAATTTCATCGTAAAGTGGTGAAATTAAAGAATATTTTTGATTGTCGAAAGGAAATCTTCTAATTCGCCCATTTAAATCTTTTGCAACAATATAAACTTGAGCATCTTTATTTGAAAAATTTTCTAAAGGTATATCACATATAAATCTATCTGAACCAATTAAATGCAACATCTCAATTTCTTCAAAAGTAGCAGATTGATAATTCTTAAAAAATAAACTAACTTTACTTATTTCAGAATTAGAAAAGATATATGAAATAATTCTTTTTTTATTTTTTAATAAAATATGATTTAAGGGAGCAATTGCAATATCATAATTTCGAATTGATTTCTCTATATTCGGAATACCATATCCCAAAATGCTATCAGGAGTTGATTGATTAGATGAAGCTGAAATTAAAATGTTTTTAAATTCCCAAGGTTTAATTTCTGGGAAAACAGTAAGTATCAATGAAGCTGCACCTGCTAATTGAGGAGTTGCAAGACTTGTTCCACTAGCATTAATAAACCCATCAGTTGACTGACTTGCAATTGTATATGTACCAGCGCCCATAGTTAAAAAATCAGGTTTAATTTTTCCAGAACCATTTGTTCCCCTTGATGAGAATCCTGAAATTACTCCATCTTTATCAACTGACCCAACAGTTATAGCACTATCAGCATCACCAGGAGTAATTATTGATTTACCGCCAGGACCGCTATTTCCTGCTGGAGCAAAGCAAATCATTCCTCTTTTTACTGCATTATTTAATGCATTGCCTGAAACTGTAGATTTGCCATCTAAATCTTCATAAATATAAGATTCATCACTTGAATCATAAGTGTAATATCCCAATGAAGCAGTACTTATATCTGCTCCGATAGCCTCTAACCATTCTATACCTTCGGCATACCAATCTTCTTCAATTCTCGTTTCTCCTCTCATATCTTCAGTTTTTCCTAAATAAAAATTTGAAGATGGAGCAATTCCAATTAAACTATCTTGATAAAAAGCTGCAATTGTTGCAAAACAGATTGAACCGTGACCATCTTGGGCTGGTACATCATAAGCTTCATTGTAAACTAATGAATCATTATATACAAAATCGTGAGTTTTGATAATATTTGTTTTCCTTAAGGAATTATGTATAGTATATTGAAAACCATTATCTAAAATTCCAAGATTTACTCCTTGACCAGTAATACCCATTGAATGCAAATTAATAATATTCAATAAATTATTTTGATAATATGATGAGCCATATCGATATTCCGCACAAATTAAATTTATTGATGAATCAATAGAATCCATTAAATACTTATGATATTCTTGCGAATTACTTGTGCTTAATAGCATTAATTTCTTGTTAGTCAACTGTGTTGACTTAACAAATCCTAAACTATTAATTAAATCTACTTTTGAACTATCTATTGAAAATACTGCATAATTGTTCCATCTTAATCTTGATAGTATTTTTCCGCCCATATTTTCAATTGTCGAAATATATGGTGAGTAAAGTGGAGCATCATCATAACTGATATATGGAGATTGTAATACTTTTGATCTTCTTTCAATTGCTTTAAGACTTATAATTGCTTTTGTTTTTAAAAATAGCTGATTTGTATCGACATTTGACCAAGCAATAGGACCTTTGTCCTTAAAAAATACTCTTATATTTACATCATTTGCAAATGATGAATAAATTATTAATGGAAGTATTAGTAATATTAATTTTTTCACTTTTTTATATTCCCTAATGATGGACATAAATTAGAAATCTCACACTCTAAGCACTTTGGATTTTGAGATTTACAAGTGTTTCTACCGTGATTAATAAAATAATGAGTGAAAATAACCCATAAATCTTTAGGAATCAATTCCATAAGTTTAAACTCAATTTTTACTGCATCTAATGAATCAATAAATCGCAATCTATTTGAAATTCGGCTAACGTGAGTATCTACAACAACTCCAGGCACATTAAAACAATGACCTAAAACAACATTTGCAGTTTTTCTGCCTACTCCTGGTAAAGATAGCAAGTCTTCCATATTCTCAGGTACTTTTCCATTAAATGTATCAATAATTTTTTGGCAAGCTCCTTTTATGTTTTTTGCTTTAGCTTTATAAAATCCTGTAGAAAAAATATCTTGCTCTAATTCTTCTGAATTTATTTTTATATAATCTTCAGGAGATTTGTACTTTTTAAATAATTCTTTGGTAACTAAATTTACTCTTGCATCAGTGCATTGAGCTGAAAGGATAGTAGCTATTAATAATTCAAAAGGATTTTCAAAATCTAATTGAATTTTAATATCTGGATATTTTTTTGAAAGAACATCAAGAATTATTGACATTCTTTTTTTATCATTTAGCTTTTTCATTTAACAAATGCACTTTTGTAATTTACAATCTTAGTATTTATCGGATAAAAAGAAGATTTCTTGCAATCTGTGGATAAATATTTTGGTAATCCATTATCATTACAGATTTCTTCAATCTTAATTGATAAAGGTTGTAAATATGTTTTCTTAAAAATCTTTGGTTGAATTTTATCAATTTCTGAATAATAATTTCCAAAAACAGGAGCTGCAACAGTTCCACCATTGATCTTCATATTCCCAAATTTTTGAGAAGGAATATCATTACCAAACCAAATGGCCGTTACCAAATCAGCATTATAACCTATAAACCAAGCATCAGTATTATCATTAGTTGTTCCTGTTTTACCTGCAGCAAAACCTTTATAATATTTTCTGATTGAACTTCCAGTACCACTATCAACAACTGCTTTAAGAGCGTCAGTAATTAAATAGCAGGTCTCAGCATCAAGAACTTCATCAACTTTAGGAACATTTCTATAAATAATATTATTATTTAATTCTCTAATTGATTCAATATAATAAATTTGTACATTTATTCCTTGAGAAGCAAAAACTGAAAATACTTTCGCCATTTCTAAAGGATTTGTTTCAACAGCCCCAAGTGCGATTGAAGGTAATGGTAAAATTGGAGATTGAAAACCAATTTGCTTTGCAAAATTCATAACTTTTTCTGGCGAAGTCAAATTCATTATTGAATAAGCCGCAGGAAGATTTAATGATTTAGTAATTGAATATTTCATCGAAAATTCTTTATTCTCAGCTTTGTCGTAATAATTTTTTGGAGTCCATTCATTTTGTTTACCTTTATTATAAGTAATAATTGAATCGGGGAGAGGACATCCTAAAGTAAATCCTTCTTGAAGCATTTGAGCATACATAATTGGTTTAAAAGATGAACCAGCTTGCCTTTTGATTTGAAATGCTCTATTTAGACCAGCTGATTGAGACTTTTCATTTCCTCCAATCATTGCTTTTACTTTTCCAGTTTCTGTTTCTAATGAAACTAGGGCAGTTTGCAAATCTTTATTTGTTTTACTTAATTCATTAATTTTTGAATTAATACTTTTTTCAGCTGCTCTTTGTATTTTAGCATTTAAAGTGGTATAAATCTTATAAGGTCCGGATTCAATAGTTTTATTCTGTAATTTTAATAAATCAATTGTCTTTTTTCTGACTAATTCAACAAAATGTAAACCAAATGGTTGTCTTAAATTTAGCTTAAGAGGTTCTTTTTTTAATATATCATACCTTTTTTGCGTTAATTTATTTACTTCTAACAGATTATGCAAAACTTCATTTCTTCTCTCTAATGCTTTTTGTGCTTTTTTAACAGGGTCATAATAAGTTGGCCCTTTTAATAGTCCAATTAATAAAGCAGATTCCGATAATGTAAGTTCATTTGGAGATTTATTAAAATATTCTTTTGATGCAGCCCAAATACCATAAACATTTCTACCCCAATAAACTGTATTAACATATAATAACAAGATTTCATCTTTTGAAAACTTCTTTTCTACATCTATCGCAAGTTTAATTTCATTAAACTTTCTTTCTAAAGTTTTTTCAGGAGTTAAAAATAGATTTTTGCATAATTGCATTGTTAGGGTGCTACCACCTTGCTTTTTTCCCGTAATGGTTGCTAATGCTGCTCTACCTAATGATTTAATTGAAACTCCATTATGAGAATAAAAATCTCTATCTTCAGTTGCAATTAAGCAATCAATTAAATCTTTACTTAATTCTTTCAATGCAAATACTTGCACTCTTTTGGTTTCACCTAAATAAGCGATTAATTCATTATCTTCCGAAAAAATTTGAGTGGCATATTTCAGATTTATTGGTGGTAAATCCTGACCAAATGATTCAAAAGATATTATAAAAAGTAACAAAAAAATATAGTATTTCAATTTTCCCCCATAATAATTATACAAATTTATAAATACTTTAAAAATATTCAAAATAAAAAATAATATCAAACGTTTGTTTGTCTGGTTTTTGTCAAACGTTTGTTTAAGTGAATGGAAGATAATAAAATACATACTGACCCTAAAGAAAGAATAATTGAAGCAGCTTCAAATTTGTTTTCAAGCTATGGATATTCAGCTGTTGGGGTAAGAGACATTGCTAAAGAAGCAGAGGTTAATATTTCTATGATTTCTTATTATTACAATGGAAAGATGGGAATATTAAAAACCATCATCGAAAGATATTTTGATGATATGGGTAAAATAGTTAATGAAGTTAAAATATTAAATTTAGGACCTGAAGATCATCTAAAAATATTAATTAAAAAAATTATTATGATGATAAGACAGAAGCCTTCTATGTGCAAATCAGCTATTATGGAAATTTCACACGAGTTAAAAGAAGTACAAGAGTATAAATTTCTTTTACTCGAAAAGCATCTAGCTTTGGTAAAAGGAAGCATTCCAATGGCAAATCACTATTTTGATAATCAAAAACTAAATTCAATAATTGGTCCAGCATTTATTAGTTTAGTATTCTCTCATTTTCTAATGGGTAATACTTCGAAAGATTTTTATAATATAGAATATGATGAAGAGTATTATGACTTTTATGCTGAAACTATTGCTACTATGTATTTACATGGTATCAAAGGTATTTCGAAAAAAATTTTTAAATAAATAAATTGGAGTTTTTTAAGTGAATAAATATTTTTTAATTCTAATGTTGATGTTTTTCTCTGCAATTAATATTTTTGCAGAAAAAAAAGAACTTTCATTAGATGAATGTTTAAAACTTAGTTTTGATAATAGCAAAAGTGTAGCTATTGCAAAATCTAAAGTCGAAGCGGCAAGACTTAAAACAGATGAGACCGCTACTGGATTTTATCCTCAATTCAAATTTAATGCTTCTTATTCTAGATTAAGTGAAGTTGATAAATTTTCAATTCCAGGATTTTCTTCAATGGATATATTTCCCGTTATTTTAGATAATTATAATTTAAAATTATCTGCTTCACAGCCACTGTTTACAGGGTTTAGACTAGATGCAGCATCTGAAATTGCCAATTATAGCTATTTAGCTTCAAAGGAAGATTATCTAAAAGAAAATTCTCAATTAACTGTTGATATCAAAACAGCTTACTGGTCTTATTATAAAGGCAAAGAACAAATTAAAGTTTTGGATGAAAATATCCAACAAACAAAGGCACATTTAGTTGATCTAGAAAACTTTTTAAAGACTGGATTAGCAACCAATAACGATATTCTTAAATTAAAAATTCAACTTTCTAACCTACAATATTTAAAATTAGAAGCTGAAACCGGTTTAAGTAATGCTCAAATTTCATTAAATACTTTGATGGGCCTTCCTAATGGTACTGAATTGGAAGTTACAAGTAAACCAGCTACCAATTTTACTACTTTAGAAGCTTTGCAAAATTACATTAAGTCTGCTTATGAAAACAGAACTGAAGTAAAAGCGATGAAATATAGAATTGATGCCAGCAAATCTGCTGTAAAAATGTCTAAAGCAGGATGGTATCCTCAGATTGCATTGGCTGGTAATTTTACTTATGCTAACCCTAATCAAAGAATATTTCCATCTAAACAAGAATTTAATGGTACTTGGGACGTAAGCTTGGTTCTATCTTATGATATTTGGAATTGGGGAATAACAGGAATTCAATCAGCTCAAGCTGAAGAGAATTTAATGCAAGCTAAATTAGCTGATGAGCAAATTTTGCAAGGAATTACAATGGATGTTTCTCAAAACTATTATAATTTGTTAAAATCTAAAGAAAAAATTGATGTAACCAAATTTGGTATTGAACAAGCTGAAGAAAATTTAAGAGTTACCAATCAAAGATTCAAAAATGGAGTTTCAATTAATTCAGATTTAATTGATGCAGAAGTTGCTTGGTTAACTACAAAAATAAATTATACAACCGCTGTTGTTGATTATGAAATTGCTATTTCTAAAATGGAAAAAGCATTAGGTATTGAATTTAAAAAATAAATATAGGATTAAAAATGAAAAAAATTATAA
>CAIWET010000362.1 GCA_903911805.1 uncultured Ignavibacteria bacterium
TAAATAATGCTCCTCAAGAGTCGAAAGTTGATAGTAATATAAGGATTGATAATTCATTTATTCCATCACTATCAAAACAATCAAATCCAGAGATAGTTATAACTCCTCAAGAGTCGAAAGTTGATAGTAATATAAGGATTGATAATTCATTTATTCCATCAATAAAAAAGATCAATTCAGAAATAAATAATGCTCCTCAAGAGTCGAAAGTTGAGAATTTGAATGATAATAATATTCAAACATTGACTGAAAAGATTGCAACTGAAGTTAATAATATTTCTAATACTAAAATTGAAAACAAGGAAAATACTTCTTCAGATTTGACTTCCAAGCAAGACATTAAATATAATTCAAATCAAGAATTTAAAATTTCTAAAAATGAGAATAATTCAAGTCATTCAAAAGAAAATAATTTAAAAAATGATTCTGGAAAATCTGAATTATTTGATGGATTAACAAAAATTGATGAATTGCCTGACTTAAATCAGCAAGTAATAAACCTAACAAATAAACTATTTGAATCAACAATTAATCAAAACCCTTCAGTTCAATCGCAAGAATTACCAATTGTAAATATACAAGAGTTAAAAGAAGGTATAAAATTAATCTTTAATAATATTAATCAAGATGGAAATTATTATGCTGAACTGAATTTAGCTCCGAAAGAACTTGGAAAAATTAATATTATTATTCAAATGCAATCAGAATCAGCAAAGATTTTTATAAAAGCTGATAAATCCGAAACTATGGATGCAATGCAATCTCAAATAGACGAACTTATAAGTAATTTGAATGACAAAGGTATAAAAATTGAATCATTTGAGCTTAGCTTAAATGACAAATCTGATTTTACTGATAATTTTGAAAAAAATCAGCAAGATCAGAAAAAACAAAAAGAAAATTTAAAAGATAAACAACAATTTATTAATTCATTCGGGCAGGAAAAATCTTCTGCCAGTATATCATAATTCGGGGGATTTATGGCATCAGTATCAGGAATTTCTTCAACAAATTCGAATAGTGGCAGCTTTACAAATGCTGTTAGCAAGACAACAGATAAGGATAATTTCTTGAAATTATTGACTTATCAATTAAAATCGCAAGACCCGATGAAACCTTATGACAATCAGGAATTTGCAGCTCAATTAGCACAATTTTCTCAGTTAGAGCAATTAACTGGAATTAAAAGTCTTTTGCAAGATCAGGTAAATACTAATAATTCCCTAACTCAAACTATGGCAAATATGGCATTACCTGGAATGTTGGGTAAATCTGCAACAGCAACTAGCAATAGTATAAGTTTTGATGGAGATACTCCTGCACCAGTTGGATATACCTTAAACGGTTCTGTGCAAAGTGCTGATTTGGTTGTACGTAATTCTTCTGGAGGCGTAATTAGAACAGTAACACTATCAGGCGATGATTTGAAAAGTGGCGACCATAAATTGAAATGGGACGGACTCGATGACAATGGAAACAAAGTTGCAGCAGGAAATTATAAATTTGAAGTAAATGCAAAAAGAGATGCAACTTCAAGTTATTCTGCAGACACTTTTGTTTATGGCTCTGTGCAAGCAGTAAGATTTAAAACTGAAGGCACAATGCTGGTAATCAATGGATTAGAAATCCCATTGCAAAATATGAAAAATTTGGAGATGAACTAATGTAGTACTAATTATAGGAGGAAATAAATGCCAGAAGTTGATGGCGTAAGAGTTCCTTTTATGCCGCTTGGCGGTGTAAACGAACTAAAGCGACACAATATCAGCTCACAGCAAGTAATTCCAAAAACAAGTTTTGAAAATGTATTTCAAGATGAGCTGAGTAAAATAAAGTTTTCAGCCCATGCAAAAGCAAGGCTGAATTCAAGAGAAATATCGCTAAATGATAGCGAAATTTCAAGACTCGAAAGTGCAGTATCAAAGGCAAGTGACAAAGGTGCAAATGATTCGTTGGTCTTTTTAGATGAAAAAGCTTTTATAATAAATGTTCCAAATAGAACAGTTATAACAGTAATAAATAAAAATACAATGGAATCTCCTGTGATAACAAATATTGATTCTGCAATATTCGCATAAAAAAGGAAATATTTGAGCTGGACCTCGCCAATTTTTAGGCAGGAAGCTTAAATGATAAGCAAAGCCCGAATGACAGAAGGCGATGCTAAAAAAACAATAGGAAATTTGTAAATTATTTATGCCAAGGAGGGCAAAAAAAATGGGATTATCGAGATCACTTACAATTGGAGCAAGTTCTTTAAATGCTCACAGACAAAAATTTGATGTTATTTCTAATAATATTGCAAATGCAAATACAACTGGTTATAAATCTACAAGAGCAAATTTTGCTGATCAATTAAGCCAAATTTATAAATATGGAAGAACTCCAGATATCATTGGAGGCAATGGTGCTGGTGGATTAAATCCAACACAATATGGATTGGGTGTAAAAGTTGGTTCAATTACTACTGATATGAGTCAAGGAGCAGTTGAAACAACAAATAGACCATTGGATATGGCATTAAATGGCGAAGGTTACTTTGTTTATAATTTAAATGGACAACAAGTATATTCAAGAGCTGGTGCTATTAACTGGGATAAAGGTGGAAATTTAGTAGATTCAACTACTGGTGCAATTCTTCAAGGATATAATATCACTTATGGAGGAACCGGTAGAATGGCTAAAGATAGTAATGATATTAATATTTTGAATAAAAACTTAAGTAATTTGAATATTAGTCAAAATGTAGTTTCTTCACCAAAGCAAACTTCCACAGCAACAGTTAATGGAAATTTAGATTTGAGTATGGCAGTTGGTGCCTCAAAAGATGTTAGTATTAATATTTATGACAATTTGGGTGGAACAAAATCTTTAAATCTAACTTTTACTAAACAAGCACCTACAGGAACACCGCCTGTAACAACATTTGGCATTTCAGCAAAAGTTGGTGGTACTTCTGTAACATTACCAAGTACATCAGTTACATTTAATTCAGATGGAACAATCAAAACTCCAACAAGTTTGCAAATTGACACAGCTGGATTAACAGCTTTGAATACTGCCTTTGGTGGTACTCCATTTGATACAACTAAACCAATAAATATCAATTTGGCTGACCCAAATAATCTAATGAGTGGATTAACAAGCTTTACAGGTGCATCAACAGCAAACTTCTTAGATCAAAATGGTTATGCTCAAGGCTCATTACAGGATATATCTGTGGACTTGAATGGAAAAATTTGGGGCTCATTTACAAATGGTGTTTCAGAAATATTAGGTCAACTTTCAGTTGCCAAATTTGAAAACCCAAGTGCATTAACAAAAAGAGGAGATAATTTCTTAAGTGTAGCTCCAAATAGTGGAACACCAAATATTGGAACTGCTGGAGAAATCTTCCCATCAACAAGCGTAATAGGCAATGCATTAGAAAGTTCAAATGTTGAAATGACTGAGCAATTTACTGATATGATTTCTACACAAAGAGGATATGAATCAGCAGCAAGAACAATCACTGTTACTGACCAAATGCTTCAGGAAATAAATCAGCTTAAGAGATAATAAATAATTAAGTGAAACAATAATGAGGACTTCTCTGTTAATCGGAAGGTCCTCTTTTTTTTGCTATTTTTAAAAGAAAAATAATATAAAAATAAA
>CAIWET010000363.1 GCA_903911805.1 uncultured Ignavibacteria bacterium
ATTGAAAGAGAAGAAATAAATCCTAATCTGAAAAACTTACTATGGAGTGCTTTTCATTTACAATATGAAGAATTTTCTAACAAATCAAGTTTTCCAGCAATTGAAAATTATTTTAAATTTTTGTGGCTAATATTTTTTAGAAAAGCAATTGATGAAATGCCAAGATTATCAAATTTTGTTCACGATTCTCAGATATTAAAAGATATTAAAATTTTATTTTTTAACCAATGGCAGTGGTATGAAATATTTGATTTCCTTGAATTTAATAGCCAACATTTATCAACTTTGCCTGAACTTTGTAATACTTTTTTGAAATTGGAATTATCTGCTTATAGATTTATTGATGGTCAAATTGTTGAAATTAATTCAGATGAAGAAATTATAGAGATTGAGAATTCAATAAGAAATACTGATAAATTTTTATCAGTCAAAATACACTTACAATCAGCAATTAAATTGTATGCCGATAGAAAGAGTCCTGACTTTAGAAATTCAATGAAAGAATCAATTTCTGCACTTGAAGCATTAGCTAAAATTATTACCAAGAATGATAAAGCTACACTTGGTTCAGCCATGAAAATTATTGAAAAGAATTTAACAATCCCACTAAGTTTTAAGAATTTAATTGGAAGACTTTATGGAGATTTATCAAATGAAGCTGGAATTAGACATGCACTAAAAGAAAATGATATTAATGTTGGTATTGATGAAGCAAGATTAATGCTTGTATTAAGTTCGTCTTTTGTTAATTACCTTTTATACAAAGTAAGTTCCGATTCAAATAATGGTAATTAAAGTGATAATATAATAATTTGAGGTTTTTCCACTTTTGGAAAAACCTCAATATTCTCTGAAAAGCCCTATCATTCCTTACATACAAACTCACCAATTTAGTTCTAAGACTACTATTTTTGAACTTGAATATTAGAATGAATGATATTTTCTCACGTATTAGAATGAATGTATTTCTTGAATTTTTACACTTAAATAATTAAATAGAAAATATTTCTCACAAATAATTTAGAAATTATTTCTTTGAAGTTATATCCTTAATTTCATCTTCTATCATTAATACTGCATCATTTAATATTTGAATTAATTCTTTTTTTGCATCAATTTGAAGTTTTAGTTCCTTTAATTCTTTTTCATAGTTTTTGGTAATATTTTCAAATTTCTGAAAACCAACAACTTTTTTGCTAATTTTGCCATAGAGATTTATTTCAAATGTTAAAGGTTTTAGATGATTAATATTTTCAATTTCAAAATATTCATAAATTCTAATATTCTCGTTTTCTGAATCAATATTTATATGTTGCGGTTGTCCCAAAACGGAAATAATATAAGATATGTTCTCACCTTCTTCAAATGAAAATTCTAAAATATTGCTTTCCTTTTTATCATTAAAATGATATTGTGCAGTGTGAGTATGGGCTTCAAATTTAGATTTTAAAGATTCATACTTTTCCGATAGCTCTTTGTATTCGGAAGAAATTGAATTTTTCTTTGTAGTCAATTCAGATAGTAGAAATTCTTTTAATTTAAGATTCTTTTCTAAAATTA
>CAIWET010000364.1 GCA_903911805.1 uncultured Ignavibacteria bacterium
GTAAAATTAAATAATTTTCGTTAGTATTAATCATTTGATTTATCAACTCAGATCCTGAATTCCAATTTAATAATTTGGATTTTTTTATAAATCCAATTATTCCTGATAAAGCTGTTGAAATAATTGTAAACGCAAAAATGACAATTACTGATGGTGTAAAAGAGAAAATAGCTTTGGATGACAATCCTATTGGATTAGAATATATTGTATAATATTGAAAGAATACAGAAATTAATATTCCAATTATAAAACCAAATAAAAGATAATTCTTAATATTTAATGATGATTGATAATCAATCTCATTGCTAGAATAAATATTTAGTATTTTTGATTCATTTAAATAATCAATAATTGAATTATATTCATTTTTGGTTATATTTCTATCTGTATTAAAAATTATATATTTCATTCACTATGACTCATAGATTTTAATGGAAATATTAAAGTACTTATATAAAAAAGTAAAACAAAAAAGCCAAACGAACCAATAAGTAAACCAAATTCGATAAAACTAGGGTAATAATCTAATATTCTATTCGAGATTAAATCAATTTTTAATGGAGAAATTACAAAAACATACCGTTCTAACCACATTGAAATTAATATTAAACTTGAAATAATTACTAAAATTGATTTATTTTTTCTGAATTTTTCAAACCAAAATAAATTTGGCAACATCATATTTATTAAAATAACAAAAACAGAAATATTACTAAATTCGCCAAAAAATTTTATATTAAAAATCATTTTCTCAATAATATTTGAAGTTGTGAAAAATAATATTAAATCCATAAAAAAAGCATAAGATAAAACTAAACTCAAAAACAAAATAATTTTAGATAATTTTTCATAAACGAATATGCTTACCTTGAAATTATCGTTCATTTTTTCGATAATATTTGATAATATAACTGTCATTGCTAATCCAGAAAAAATTGCTCCAGCAACAAAAAATACAGGATTAATTGTACTATGCCATCCAGGAAGAATACTAACAGCAAAATCGAAACTAACAATTGAATGAACTGAAATAACTAGAGCAGTCAATAATCCAGCTAAAACAATTAACAATCTTTTATGTAAATACCATTGTTCATCGGTTCCTAACCAACCTAAAGACAAAATGAAATATACTTTCCTTTTGGTTTTTTTATAATGTTTATTCAAATCAGGTAAAACACTAATATAAAAAAACAGAATTGAAGAAATCAAATAAATACTTATTGCAAAGAAATCCCATTCAAGGGGAGATTTGAAATTTGTCCATAATGACATTTGATTGGGGTAAGGTATAATCCAATAACTTAGCCAAAATCTACCAATATGATATAAAGGAATTAATCCAGCTGTAATTATGGATACAATAGTCATTAATTCTGAAACTCTTGCTATTTCGTGTCGCCAGGTTTGCCTAAGCAGCAATAATACTGCTGATATAAAAGTACCTGAATGGCCTATACCAATCCAAAAAATGAATGTTGTAATATCTAATCCCCACACAACGTGATTATTGATATTCCAACTACCCAAGCCATTTTTAAAAGTTAAATACGATGAATATAATCCAATACAAATTGAAATTAAAATCAATGTAAAAAAAACATAATATCTTATTTTAATATTTCCTAATAACTTCGCCAAATCTATTTCTTAAAATCAACAATTATCAAAAATGCAATTTGCAATTTTTTTCTGTAAATAAAAAGCATTAACTATAATAATTATAAATGGATTTTTTCGTATATTTGGTTTTTTTGTAAAGTAATAGAATTGAATTATGTTAAAAAGTATGACTGGGTTTAGCAAACTAGACCTTAGAGAAAATGGATATATTGTTTCTGTAGAATTAAAAAGCTTAAATGGTAGATATCTAGAAGTGAACTGTAGAGTTCCAAGAGCACTATCTTTTAGAGAAATTGAAATTCGCGATATCATTAAAACAAGCTGCCCTAGAGGTTCTGTTACAATCAATATTAATGTTGAAAAAGACGTTGTTGAAAAATCAGAAGAAATTTTTAATTTAGACGTTGCAAAAAGCTATTTAGCAGCAATGACAAAATTAAAAAAAGAATTAAAAATGAAAGATATTATTACTTTCGAAAATGTTCTTCAGTTTGCTAATAATTTTGTTGCCAAAGAGACAAATGATGATTCAGAAGAAGAATGGAAAGTAATCAGAAGAACAATAAAAGAAGCTTTAAAATCTTTAGATAAAATGAAGGCTAAAGAAGGACAAAATATTTATAAAGATTTGACTTCAAGATTAAAGAAAATAGCAATGGCTGTCGAAAAAATTGAAACCCTTTCTAAAGGTAGAGTTCCTGCTGAAAGAGAAAAAATGAGACAGAAAGTTGCTCAATTGTTTGAATTAGATGAAATTGATGAACACAGAATTCAAATGGAAATATTAGTTTTAGCAAATAAACTTGATATTTCTGAAGAATGTGTAAGATTAAAATCACATTTAAAATTCTTTAACGATGCTTTTAAAATTAATGATCCTGTTGGTCAAAAATTGAATTTCTTACTTCAAGAAATGAACAGAGAAATAAACACTATTGGCTCAAAATCTGATGATGCAGAAATTTCTCAAGTTGTTATTTCTGTAAAAGAGGAAATTGAAAGAATAAGAGAACAAGTTCAGAATATTGAATAATCAATGCTTCGTAACATATTAACTTTAAAGAAATTAGTCAAAGAACTAAAATTTTTAAAAGATTCTAAAGTAATAGAATGTTTTACTCAAGATAAAAACATTATTTTAATTAATTTCTTTGATGGTTCTA
>CAIWET010000365.1 GCA_903911805.1 uncultured Ignavibacteria bacterium
TGAAATATCAAAAATTACAATATAATTCAAAAAGATTATTTATTTTTCTAAGCAATTAATTTATTTTTTTTCCTTAATTTGCTAATTATGTATTTTTGATTTGGATAAGAAAATGAAAAAAGCTTGGATAATAATAATTTTATTGATAAATTTAATTAACGTTACTTTGGCTGATAATTTACCTGATTCTTCTAAAAGTATTTTAAACAGTTTAAATGATGATAATAAAGTGTTGCTCTTGCAAAGATGGGCTTGGGATCTAAGGTATTCTCAACAAATAATAGCATTAAAATATTTAAAAGAATCAATTATATTATCTAACAAATTAAACAATTTTGAAGCCGAAGCAACAGGGTACAATTATATGGGAGTAATTTTCATTTCTCAAAACGATTATTATAATGCTCTGAAGCAATATAATCAAGCATTAGAAATTTCTGAAAAACACAATATATTGAAACAATTAGCTTATTGCAAAAACAATCTTGGTCAATTAAGATTACTAAAAGGAGATTATACAGAAGCTATTCGATTAATGAAAGAATCTGCAGAACAACATCGGAAAAACAGTGACAGATTAGGTATGGCATATTCATTTATCAGATTATGCGATGCATTTTTAATGCTTAAACAATATGACTCAGCTTATTTTTATGCGAATAATGCTTATCTTATCCGAAAAGAATCAGGCAATAAGTCTGGTGTCGAAAAAGCCCAAATGAGTATGGCGGAAGCATTGGTAGGCCTTGGAAGAACCAACGAAGCATTGGCTGAATATTTGTCGCTTGACCCACTTAATCAAGACAAATCAGTGCTTTATGTCCAAATTTCCAAAGCATATAAAGAGCTCGAAAATACGGATAAAGAAATATTTTATTTAAAATTGGCAAAACAAAATTCTCATAATATTGGAGAATATAAAAGCTTAATGGAAGCATCGGATTATCTAGTAAGAGCCTATTTTAGAAAAAAGCAATTTGATGATGCTTATTCACTATTAAATGAAATGAGTAAATATAGAGAGAATTTAAGAAAAGAAGAAAAAATTAGACAAATGGATTTCCTTGAATTTACTTATGATTTTGAAACCCAAAAAATTAAATTGGCTGAAGAAGAAGCAAGATCAACAAGGATATTAATCCTTTTTATCTCAATTTCATTAGTTTCAATATTAATTTCAATAATTCTATATCTCTTTTTTAAAAATAAGAAAAAAATAATTGAAGATAAAAATATTATTAATCAAAAAGATTTACTTTTAGTTAATCAGTCCGAAAAAATCAATGATTTATTAACTTCTAGAGAACGAATGTTCACGTTACTCTCGTCAGATTTAACAAGTCCAATTGGCAATTTAAAGCATACAATCGATTATTTAAAAAAGAATTGCGATATAATAGATAAAGATGAGGCAAATCAGTCAATTTCTATAATTCATTCTGCAACAAACAAACTTTACACTTCACTTGAAAATTTGATTGAATGGTCAAAAGCTCAAGCAGGATTAATAATTTACAATCCTACTAAATTCGATTTATTATTTATTGTAAATAATACAATTTCATTTATTTACAGTCAATCAATTGTCAAAAATATTGAAATTATTAATAAAATTCAGATCAATACCGATGTTTATGACGATTTGAATTTATCATCTTCAATATTTAAAAATTTAATACAAAATGCAATTGAAAATTCCGATAAAAATGGGAAAGTGATAATTTATTCTGGTTTGAATGAAAAAAATGATATTATTGTAAGCATTCAAGATTACGGTAATCCAATTCCACGCCCAATTTTAAATAAAATATTTAAGAAAGAAAATGTTGGAGATAATATATTATATGATAAGAATAGGAGCTTAGGTTTAATTTTATCAAAAGAATTAATTGATATAATGGGTGGCAAAATTTGGGCTGAAAGCCAATCAGAAAATGGAAATACTTTTAGTTTTACTTTAAAAAGAAACTCAATCAAATAATTTAAACTATTAATTTAGAATATTTCGTTAAATTTGTTTTTTATAAATTTTGTTGATTTAAAAATGAAAAAAATTCTTATTATAATATTTCTTTTTCTTGCTTATGGAGAACTTTTTTCTCAATCTGGTATGAGATTTACCGAATTTGAAAAAAAACTTGAGCCATATTTTGATCAAGAACTCATCTCTGATATAAAAAGACAATTACCTCAAGGAAGTGATTATTCTGTTTGGGGGTGGGATGTTGGTGACTTCTCAGGTGATGGATTCAATGATGTAGCCCTATCGTTAAAACTCAAATCAGAGAAGAAAAAAGTAGTTTATGTTTATATGTTTGTCGATATAGATGGATTTTTGCAGCAAGTTGGAAATGAAAATTTTGAATATTTTGAACTTCCATTAGAAACTGGTGTTGTTATCAAACAAAATGCTTGCTTTATTACCAAAAAGCAGAAGCAAAATGATTGGCTAATCCGCTCCTATACTTTCGATAACGGAATTTTAATGCTTTTAGATGATTATGTTTCCCAATCAGAATCAAAAATTAATGAAGAATCTTATGTAAATTATCAAACTCTAAAAACAAGCCTTAAATATCTTAATAATTTTGGAGTTGAAAAATTCAATGCCAATTTTCAAACATTACCATCTTATTCGCGAGGCAGGCAAATCTACAAAGGTTATGCAAACGAATTAAAAGGCAATGACATTGATTTTGTTACCAAAGGTGCTTTTTATTGGACTGGTGATGAAGATGCTTCATTCAC
The DNA here is from genome assembly GCA_903911805.1 of uncultured Ignavibacteria bacterium. Lineage (GTDB taxonomy): Bacteria > Bacteroidota > Ignavibacteria > Kapaibacteriales > UBA2268 > CAIWET01. The sequence goes on from CAIWET010000365.1 coordinate 2,749, forward strand.
TGCGAAATCTGCTTATGACGATGATTATTTATATTTTTCTCTTAATATTACTGATGACGTAATTGTTACAGACGCTTGTAAAGACTGTGCAACTGATTATTTAGAATTATGGTTTGATACTAATCCAATTTCTTCAAAAGGTAATAGATTTATGGAAAAAATTGATGATAAGACCATTTTCAGAGAAACTACCGAATCAGGTTTATTTTGCTTGAAAATTCATACTGGAGACTTTATTGAAAAGAAACCTTATGTAAAAGAATTGATTACAGCTGAAGATCTTGATTATGCTCAGAAAGCTCAAATAAAAAATATTAAAGTAACATCTCAAATTAAAGATATGGGATACACGATTAAATTCAAAATCCCTTTCAAATTATTTGGATTTGACAAATTACCAATAAATGATAATAATGCTTTTGAAATGGGTTGCACTATTTTGTTGCACGATATTGATAATGAATATAGACCTGAAGAAGAAACAGTAATTGCTACATCAAAGTTTGATTCGGCTAATCCATCTAGTTTTGGATCTTTATTATTAATACCAAACAATAAATGGTATGGTGAAACTCAGAATATTTATCAAGAAGATATAATAAATTCTTTGAGTAATTACGGATTTTAAAAATAATTTATTTTTTTCTTTGGTTATTTAAAAAATTTTCCTTAATTTTGAATTCCCTAAAAGAGCGGGGCATGGCACAGTCCGGTTAGCGCGTCTGGTTTGGGACCAGAAGGCCGCAGGTTCGAATCCTGCTGCCCCGACAATAGAAACCTTGTAATACTAATTACAAGGTTTTTTTATTTATTCAACGCACAAAACACACACAAAAATTGAATTTCACCAATTATTAAGAAGAACTAAAATCCTACTGGCAGTCGCCAAATTATTTTAGCGGTTACTGTTGTATTAAGTAAAGAGACTTCTTTATTTAAAGTGCTATAATTTTGGTTCAATACAAGGAAAAAATCACTTCCTGGAACTGGATTCCAATGAAGGCGATAATTCAAAATCATTTCATTAGTAATATTTAACCATTGAGCATAAATTTTTGTAAATAGCTTAGGAGTTATTCCTAATTCTGTATTCAAACTAAAATAATTTTTTTCAATATAAAAATCTTTAAAATCTATGTCTGTATGTGCATAATTAAGGTTTATTGCAAGATGTTTATTGATATTGAATCTTAAACCCAAATAAGAATCAGAGCCCAAACATCCATAATAACTTCCCTTGAAATATCCCATATCACACATCCACCAGCGACCTTCAAATGTTGTAATTTCAAATCCATACATTCCATACCAATATTCACCTATTGGTCTTTGAATGCTTGAAATTGGCTCGTCTGCCCTATCAAATTCTCTTTTAAATACAAAGCTTATCAAATCACCCGTCTTGGTTAAAAAACTCAACGGAGTTGATGTAAAAGCCATAGATTCAGCTCTATTAGTTGTATCTGTTAAATAAAATGAAGCATTAACAGGGCTTATAATTAAATATTGAAATAATCCACCGTCAGACACTCTATATTTATATGAAAAATCATAAGACAATTGTTTGTAATTTTTTCTTCTGAGAAAACCAATCTCTGGATTATAGTTATCTTTTATATTTGAGAAATTTATTCCAGAGCTAATTGCATCATTTCTAAAAGAGGTGACAATTGAATAAGCAAAATCATTAGACTTTTTATCCTTATCAATGCTTTCAGAAAAAAATCCTCCAATCTGAAAGTTCTTATCTCCAAAAAGCTTTGAAGTAGCATAATTAAAATCTAAGCCATAAACAAAATTATTATGATTTGAATTATTCAAAGAAGTAAGAATCATCCCAATGCTTGATTTTTCGAATATTGATTGCTTAATTCTTATTATTGAAAAGTTACTAGATGGATTTGTACTATCGGATTTATCTTGAAAAGACATTACTCCAATTGATGTTCTATCCTGAATTCCCGTTAATTTTAATCCAGCTAAAATTGGTTTTTCGTAACCATTATCATTTATTCCTATTCTTCTGGAATAAAATGTTTTAGCATTCCCATCTATATTATATTCAAAAAAATCTTTTCCTTCAAGAAAAATTTCTCTCTTTTCAGGATAAAATATATTAAATCTAGTTATGTTATATTGCAATTGATCAGATTCAACCTGTGCAAAATCAGTATTATAAGTAAGATTCAATTTCACACTTGGGGTAATAAAAACATTTGCATCACCACCTATTTTATAAATTTGTTGCAATTCTTTAGATTCTTCTTTTTGAATTCCAGCAGTTGCAAAAGGTTTTAATTCTAATAATTCTTTACTATTGATATTTTTTAATCCAACTAAAGTTCCAGCGTGAGAAACGTGCTCAAAATCATAATTTCTAGACCATCCTTGCCAAAATGCCTGTTCTTGATTTCTTCTGATATTTCTTTCAAAATTCACTCCCCATACTTGCTCTTCAACATTGGGAAATTTTAATGATGAAAAAGGTATTTCGATTTCTGCAAACCAACCATCTTTTGTTATATTTGTTTGTGCGTCCCAAACAGCATTCCAATCCCTATTAAAGCCATTTCCTTCGTTGGTAATTTGGACATCAGCCATTGCCCCATTTGGATTGATTACAAAGACATATCCATTCCTTTTATCTAGATAAGTATCAAAAATGATTTCAAAGTTATCATCTCTCCAGTAGTAGAAATCTCTCACCATTTCCTTCATTACCAATTCATTGGGTTTTGAATCCCAGCACCAAATGCCAATCCACATTTTATGCTTATTATATAAAATTGCTAATTCAGTTTTTTCAGTGATAGGAGCACCTTCTACTGTTTCTCTTTGATGGAAATTTGTAATCTTAATGGCATTGTTCCATTCTTTTTCATCTAATATTCCATCCAATTTGATTTCATTGGGAGTGAAAACAGCAATAGCAGTATCAGGAAGTGATTTCTGACTGAAAACACTTCCTGAAAAAATCAATAAAATAACTATAATTTTAATGTATTGGATAAATAACTCTATATTTTTGATAATTCATCTTTTAAACGCATAATCAATGGTATTGGAGTAGGGTCTTCATCATTCAATAATGCAAGATAAAAACTCACCCAATCACCAAGATATAATATATCAAACATTCTCGAAAGAAGATTTGGAGCCATACTTTCAATTTTGACAGTACCATCCATTTTCTCAGATAAAATATTATCAACAGCTTTGATTCTCGCTTTTACTTTTGGATGATAATCTTTATCAGACAAATAAATAGCAACAAATCGTTTCAATAAATCATCTGGATAAATCCATGAATTTATCTCATTATGATTCATTTCAGGGAATACGTTTCCAAAAGCTAGTGCTTTAGAATTCTCTTGAATTTGTCCTCTCCATCTTAAATTGACTACATCCATCAATTCATTGCCTGAATAAATAATAGCAATATTGTTTTTTATCATTTTGGCAATGCTCATTGCATAATTTTTTTCATTGTCGATATTTGAGTAAATCAAACTCTTTTTCTTTAATAATTTAATTGTTTCATCTATTGATGATTTTATAACTGATTTTATTTCATCTGATATTAAATTAGTTTTTAAAAATAATTGAAGTAAAGAAAAGAATGACAATCCGAGAGCACATCTTGGCATCATTCCACCAGGGATATTAATCACAGGCAAACTATTATTTTTACAAATATTTTCAATTTCGCCACCTGAAGTAATGCAAATTATATTTCCCTGAAGAACGATTGCTTCTTTTATGGAACTTATTGTCTCTTCAGTTCCTCCTGAATATGAGCTAGCGATAAAATTATAAGTATCATCAGCATATTTGGGAAGATTATATCCTCTTGAAATGCTCATATTGATTTTATTTCCGCCAATACCATTTAGATATGAGCGAAGTAAATCTCCTCCTATAGCTGAGCCACCCATTCCCATCAAAATAAAATTATTTGATGAAACTTCCTTTGAGAAAAATGGTGCTTCTTCTCCAATTTGATTAGCTAAAATGATTTGCTCAGGAAAATCTTTCAAGATTTTCAACATATTGGACTGATCCAAATTTTTTACATCTGATTCTGTCATATTAATACTTTATAAACCTTTTAATAAATGTTTTTTCGTTATTTTTAATTATTACATTGTAGCTTCCAGCAGATAGATTACTTGCTGGAATCAATAATGAATTTTGATTGAAATTATTTTGATGGATAATTATATTTCCAAGATTATCAACGATATTTATTTCAAAATTATTTTTAAAATTTTCTGGTAAATTGATAGCAATATTTTCGCCATTTGTTACTGGATTTGGGCTAACTACAATTGCTGATGATTCATTATTGTCATCAACTTCAGTCAAAGTTAAATTAGAATTTACGCACAATGTATAAGTATTATCAACCCTAATTGTGTGTGGAAAATTCTTTAGATTAATTTCAAAAGTCTGTTCTTTTTGATCCATATATACTTCAAATAGTTCAGAAACTTTAGTCAACGTATCTGTTGCAATTATTCTGATTTTTGTCTTGAATAAATCTGGTACTCCAGCAGCTTTTTGAACTTGACTAATTTGAACTTTTGCTAAATAACCGTTTGCTTTAGGCCAAATTCTAGATACAGTACTAAAATCAGGATGACCTGGCTTGAATATCCATTGATCAAAGAATATATCGAAGTAATCAGCCATTGCAGGAATATCTTTTTTGAAGTAATCTTTGAATTGCTCTGTTTCTAATGATTTGTATTTATATTGGTTCAAAAGTCCATTTAATGTTCTAAAATATTGTGTGTCACCAATATGCATTCTGAGCATATGATATACCCAGCTTGATTTATAATATGTTATATATACATTAAAGAGATCAGTAACTAAATCGTAAATTCTTGGTAAAGTTTGACCACCACCACCAAGATATACATTTCTTTTGCCCATCATTGTACTAATGTAACTATCAAATCCATCTTTCTCTGCCCATAAAGCTTCAGTCCAGGTTGCTCCACCTTCATTTATCCAAATATCTTTCCAAGTAGCGCAAGTGATATAATCACCTAACCATTGGTGGCCTAATTCGTGTGCGATTCCAGATTCAGAAGTACCTCTTAACCAAGAGCGGTTAATCGTGGTCATTGTTTGATGTTCCATACCACCAGCCCAAAATGGCTGAACAGCGTCCATTCCATATTTTTCGTGTGGATATTCGCACATTTTATTTGAAAATATTTCCATCATTTGAACTGTTGTTTTAAACGAATTTTCAGCATTATAAACAGTATAATCAGTTTTTGCATTAGATGAATCTACAGGCCAAACGTAGCAATCAACAGGTATATTCCCAGCAGTACCTTTATATGTATATGAAATTTTTGCATATTTACTTGCTGCTAAATGCATCAAATAGGTTGGCATAATATCACGAGATGACCAATTATAAGTAACTGAATCATTTTTTACAGTAGTACTAAAATTTGTACCAACTGCTGCTGTTTGATATCCTTTTGGTACTTTGCAATGAAAAGTTATTAAAGCTTTGTCATAAGGTCTGTCGTTGCAAGGCATCCAATATCTTGCTTCTTCTGGTTCACTCATGAAATAAGCTAATCTTTCTGCAACCACAACGGTATCGCCAGCAGGTCCTATTCCAACATATTGACCTTTTGGATATAGGAAAAAGCCTTGGTCATTTTGTCCATTATAAGTATAATTTATAGTAATTAAAACTGCTGTACCACTATCACAAGCTGCATTTAAAGGAACTGTTAAAATTCCACCAACAGGTTGTGAGAAATTAGTTTTAGCTGTACCATTTACAAAAATTGAATTGATTGTTTGATTATAACTATCAAGTTCGATATGGTCCGTTTTATTAGAATCAATCAAAACTGATAATTGCAATTTTGCACTCCATACTCTATCCGCTGGATTAACTCCTGTTCTGTTCATTAAATCATACCAATCAAGATATAATTCATACGCTAAAACGTCATAAGCTCTTCTTAGAACTGCAGAGGTTTGCAATTCATTTTTAATTGTTCTTTTTTCAGATAAATAGAATTTATGCAATTCACCTTTTTTTTCGAATATTGGCTCATTGCAGATAAAATCGGGTAGTTCCTGTGAGGTTAATTTTACCGAGAA
>CAIWET010000366.1 GCA_903911805.1 uncultured Ignavibacteria bacterium
ATTGATTCAATTGAAGTTATTATATCTTGTAGATATTTCTTAATTTTGATTTTCATAAATTAGTTGTTTTGAATTATTCACTTCGTCAATAAAAAATTTATTTGATAATGATCTTTCAGTAATCAAGTCAATTTGTCTACCAAAAATCTCTTCTAACTTATAATGCAATTCAAAAAAATTATCAGTATATTCTTTAATTGAAATACCATCCAAAAAAGAAAGCAATAAATCAATATCACTTGAATTATTGAAATCTCTCCTTAATGCCGAGCCAAATAAATAAAGATTCTTTACTTTATAATTACTACAAAGTTGCTTAATTTTATCAATATTTATTTCAATAAGTTTATCCATATTTTATTTGACGTCAATCCTAAAAATTTAATATAAAAAAAAGGACAAGCAATTCTGCCTGTCCTTTTCTTAAATTAGTAATTATTAATTACACATTGGTAATTATTAATACATTCCTTCCATACCACCACCTGGCATTGGAGGCATCATTGGTCTGTTGTTGTCTGGTTTTTCAACGATTGTAGCTTCTGTTGTTAATAATAATCCAGTAACTGAAGCAGCATTTTCTAATGCAACTCTTGTCACTTTAGTAGGATCGATAACGCCAGCTACTAATAAATCTTCGTAAACGTCAGTTGCAGCGTTATAACCATAAGCGCCAGTACCTTCTTTTACTTTATTTACTACTACTGAAGGTTCGCCACCAGCATTTGCAACGATTTGACGCATTGGCTCTTCAATTGCTCTTCTGATAATTGCGATACCAACATTTTGGTCTTCGTTAGCACCTTTTAAAGTGTCTAAAATGCTTACAACTCTAACTAAAGCAACGCCACCGCCTGGTACGATACCTTCTTCAACTGCTGCTCTTGTTGCGTGTAATGCATCTTCAACTCTTGCTTTTTTCTCTTTCATTTCAACTTCAGTAGCTGCACCGATTTTTAATACAGCAACACCACCACTTAATTTGGCAAGTCTTTCCTGTAATTTTTCACGGTCGTAATCAGAAGTAGTTTTCTCAACTTGAACTTTGATTTCGTTGATTCTTTTCTTGATTTCGTCTGATTTGCCATTACCTTCAACAATAGTAGTATTGTCTTTGTCGATAACGATTTTTTTAGCAGTACCTAAGTGAGCTAAAGTAACGTTATCCAATTTGTAACCTTTTTCTTCAGAAATAACAACGCTACCTGTTAAAACAGCGATATCTTCTAACATTGCTTTTCTTCTATCGCCAAAGCCTGGAGCTTTAACTGCTGCAACTCTGATTGTGCCTCTTAATTTATTTACAACTAAAGTAGCCAATGCTTCGCCATCAACATCTTCAGCAACGATTAAAAGTCCTCTTCCACTCTGTGAAGTTTTTTCTAAGATTGGAATTAAATCTTTAATATTAGAGATTTTTTTGTCATAAATCAAGATGTAAGGATTTTCTAATACTGTTTCCATTGTGTCAGCATCAGTAATGAAATAAGCTGATAAATATCCTCTATCAAACTGCATACCTTCTACAACGTCCATTGAAGTTTCTGTTCCTTTAGCTTCTTCAACTGTAATAACGCCGTCTTTTCCAACTTTTTCCATTGCTTCAGCGATCAAATCACCGATAGTTTTGTCATTATTAGCTGAAATACAACCAACTTGAGCGATTTCTTTCTTGCCTTCAACTTCTTTTGAAAGTTTTTTCAATTCGCCAGTAATTGCAGTAACTGCTAAATCGATACCGCGTTTCAAATCCATTGGATTTGCGCCAGCAGTAACGTTTTTCAAACCTTCTCTGTAAATAGCTTGAGCTAATACAGTAGCTGTAGTAGTTCCGTCACCAGCAACATCTGATGTACGTGAAGCAACTTCGCGAACCATAGCTGCACCCATATTTTCAATTGCATCTTCTAATTCAATTTCTTTTGCAACTGTAACGCCGTCTTTAGTAACGGTTGGTGCACCGAATTTTTTATCTATAATAACGTTACGACCTTTAGGTCCTAAAGTAACTTTAACTGCATCTGCTAATTGGTCAACACCGTTCTTGAGTATTGAACGAGCTTCGAAATCGAATTTTATTAATTTAGCTGCCATATTATTCCTTCTCCTGATTATTTATTAATTATTGCAAAAATGTCTGATTCACGCATAATCAAGTAATCATCGCCTTCGATTGATACTTCTGTGCCTGAATATTTTCCGTATAAAACTTTATCGCCAACTTTAACTACTAATGGTGTTTGTTTTCCATCTTCAGCAATTTTACCTTTACCAACAGCGATAATTTCGCCTTGCATTGGTTTTTCTTTAGCAGTATCAGGTATAATGATACCGCCTTTAGTGATTTCTTCCGGCATTGCGGATTTAACTATTACTCTGTCGTGCAATGGTGTTAAATTCATAAGAATCTCCTTTTTATTAAAATATAAATATAATTTTTATTAACATAATTGTTAGCACTCTACGATAGCGAGTGCTAACCTATTAACGGAGATTACAAAAAAATGTTGCAAAAAATTATTAAAAAAAACCGGTAGCTCATTCAGGGATGTTTGAACTGCTAAATTAGATTTTTTGGAATTTCTATTATAAATTTAGCACCTTTGTCTTTTTCTGATTCATACCAGATTTTACCTCCCATAGCTTCGGTTAATCTCTTAGCGATAGAAAGACCCAATCCAGTTGAACTTTCATTAGCTGTTGGTTTGGCAGAAAGTCTTGAAAATTTTGTAAAGAGCTTACCTATATCGTCAGGGCTGATACCAGGACCTTCATCTATTATTTCAATCCTTGCATTGTTATCAACAAGGGTGCAATTGACATATATTGATTTTCCAAGAGGAGAGAACTTAATTGCATTAGAAATTAAATTATCAATTATTTGAGATAATCTCATTGAATCAAGTTTGACGAATAATGAAGTATCAATTTTTTCATTTATAATAATTCCTTTATTTGCAGCTCTTTGATAATAATTTGAAATTATATTATTTATAAGTGCACTAATATCAACTTGTTCAATTTCTAAATTAATATTGCCTGATTCAAGTGCATTAATATCCAATAGATCTCTAATTAAAAGATTCATAGATTTTGCAGTAATTAAAATTTTTGTTATGTAATCAAGCACATCTTTTTTTTGAATTCTATCAAAATAATTAGAAATCATTTCAGCATTCAGCATAATAGAAGCTAATGGATTTTTTAAATCGTGGGCTACGATTCCAAAAAATTCATTTTTGTCATTATTAAGTTCAGTTAGTTTAAAGTTTTTACTTTCTAATGTGAGATTGAAACTTTTAAACTCATTAATTCTAAGGTTCTGTGATTCTATAATTTTATCTAACATAAGATTGAACGAATCAGCAAGTGTTTTTAATTCGATACTTCCTTCGGTGTTATCAGCTCTTTTAGTTAAATCACCAGTTGATATTTCAGATAAAACATTTATTAATTTATTAAGTGGCTTAGTAATTGAAATAGCAATAGCAGAAAATAAAAGAATGCTTGAAATAAGAATTACAGTCAAAGAAACTGATAGATTATGAAAAGATTCTTGTCGGAGATTTGTAAGCTGTTGAGTAGAAAAACCAATAATCAATGATCCATTACCAAATTTAGCTTTCCAATCAGTAATTTTAATATATAGTTGTTCATCATAAGATGACTTTTTTGCTTTTTCAAGTAAATCAGGAATATTTAAATCAATATTTAATGGCAAATTTACGATAAGTTCATTTTTATCATCCAAAAGTGCAATGAATTTAACACTTGAGTCTTGTTGAGCCCAGTTAAAAACAGGAATTAAAGCATCGTATTGCTCATTCGAGGCACCTAATTCAATTGCTATTTTTACAGTTTCAGTTAAAGTTGATGTATTTTTTTGAAAATATTGAATAAAAAGTTTATTTTGTTCACTGCTTGAGTATAAATACAAAAAAACAGTAATTAAAAACGAACCTATTGAGACACTAGAAACTAATTTAGTTTTTATGCTTAAATTTGCAATAAAATATTTAATTATTTTTAACATAATTAAGGTTTTATTTCAATTATTTTAATTTCAGAAGTTAGTTCAGATTTATTATTGATATAACCAATAGCTCCAATATTTTCTGATATGTACTTAATAACATCTTTTTCTTTATAGAAAATCTTCGGTGGGGTTACTTTTCCACTCAAAGTGACTTTTAGCCAAATCATACTTACTTTGCTAGGTGTTAAATTTAAATATTTATTGCTAAATTCTTCTCTTACATCAGATTCAGAATTGTAATCAACAATTTGAATCTTTTTGTTATTATGCCAATTTATTGAATTACCAATAAAAATATTCTTTAATTCACCTTTACTTAAAGAAATTAATGGATTTTGAATGTTGACTATGATATAATGTGAATATGCTTCTGAATTACAAATAAATGCTAGAATTAATAAGTATTTAATAAATAATTTTTTCATAATTAAAACACCACATTTATACTAGACTTAAAAGTTTTAAAATTGGTATTGTTATCTTTATAAATTTCATTATGAAATTGGCTTTCAAACTTAATAAAAAAATTACTTGAAATTGAATAATTTACACCGAAAATTCCTAATACTAACTTATTTTTTTCTTCCGGATTTAAATTCAAATAATTAATTTGTATGTAAGGTGTAATATCGTCGAAAAAAGTATAAGCAACTTGAGCAAAACTTAATAAAGCATTCAAATCACTTCCTGATTTACTTTTATATGAAGATAGAAGTAGTTCGGATTGCAATTGTAAATGTTTATAATCATATTGGAATTCTATTCCAGCAATATTTTCTCTTGAATTTGGGTATCCTGATAATCCTATTTGATTAATATCAGTATAAAATGAGGTACCAATATGCAAACCACTTAGAATTGAAGGTCTAAATATTAATCTAAATGAATAAGCTGTATTCTTATCAACGTATGTATCACCTACATAGTCATTTCTGCCATTGCCAAACATTAAAGTGTATTCAAGTTGAGTGCCATCAGAACCTATATCCCAAGTACCAGTTAGTTCAACTCCTAACAGGTATTTGCCATAAAACCTTTGTTGGGAACTATACTCTATCGATGTGTTATGTCTACTATATAAAATTGGTGGAGCAATAGAAAAGTAAGTAGGTGAAGCATCATGAATTTTATTATAAAGTCCTAAATCGGTTAAAAATTTACCGACTCTCACTTTTAATTCTGGCAAAAAAGAATATTCAGCCCACATTTGAGAAAATTTAATATTCCCAATATTGCCTTTTGGATCTGTTAAGACATTATGTTCTAATTCAATATCAGTTAAAAATCTTGAATTTGATGATAATTCACAATCACTTATTAAATTTAATCTAGTTAGTTCAAAATTTGATTTATCATTTTGTACGTCAGTAATTGAATAATCAATTTGACCATAACCATAAAATGAAATTTTATCTAAA
>CAIWET010000367.1 GCA_903911805.1 uncultured Ignavibacteria bacterium
AAAATGCACATGGCTATAACATCGCATATAAAACATTTGGCAGTCAGTGGGTTATCGAACATTTCAGCCCGTATCAAAAGTCGTTGTAACTTGACAGGAATGTGCTTCGAAATGCCAAACGTTTCATATACGTAACCGTTATGTTCAATAAAAATAAACCAAGTAATAATCAATGACAAATTATGCAAATAATAACAATTTCAGGTGGTTCAGGCAGTGGAAAAACTACATTGGCAAACAAATTTTCAAAATTTCTTAAACATACATTTTCAATAATTAACCTTGATAATTATTATATGAATTTAAATCATTTAGATGAAAATGATTTAAGAAGCACAGTAAATAGAGATATTCCAAATTCATTTGATATTTCAAAACTTAATGAACATATTAGAATTTTGAAAAGCGGAAATTCTGTTTTAATGCCAAGCTATGATTTTAATAATGGTAAAATACATGAAAATGTAACAGAAATAAATCCACCAAATTATCTTTTAATTGAAGGTTTATTTTCTTCCTTAATTGAGATTTCTAATTTTTCAGTTTACATTGATGTTACCGAAGAGTTGATAATTAAACGTAACTTGAATAGAATAACAGGTGAACGTTTTGGAGATAAAGAATTTATGATAGAAAGATTAAATAAAATGGTTTTACCTGCATTTAGAGAATATAACATTAAACAAAAAAACAATGTGAATTTTATTTTTAATGGTTCAATTGAAATTGGCACAAATGAATATAATAAAGAAATGCAAAACTTATACAATGAATTTTGTAAATTTGATAAACTTTAAATTTATTTGCTTGAATGGAAAATATTAAAATTATTGAAGGTGCAGCCTCGTTTGAAATTAATAAAAATGTTAATAATCTTACTATTAATGAAATTGATAGCTGGTTAAAGGAGAAAGAAATTTTAAATGTTAAATCAAATTTAATTTCATATGAAGACATTTTAAAGTGGGAACAAAAAGGCTCAGAAACATATATTACAATTTTTAATATTTCATTTTCGTTTGAAAATCAAATATTAGAAAAACAAATAGTTATTAAAGCAATAATCACATTAAATCCTGAAAAAAGTTTAAGTATGTGGAACGAAAGACGACAAATTTTACAATTAAATAAAGTTCCAGTTTCAAATTGGTATTGGTATGGTAAAGGCATTATTATAGAAGATTTTTACCCATATACATTTGAATATGCAAATTTGAATAGTCTCGCATTTATTGCATACAAACTTGATTTATTAGGTTTTCATACTTTAAGTTTTTTACATGACATAAGATGTGGTTTTGATAAATTACCGTATTACAATGATTTTGGTTTTGATTTAGGAAGTTTTGGAAATCAAAACAATAATATCGCAGTGAACTCACTTATAAAACATTTTAATGACAAAGAGAGTGAAATAAATTTTTTAATCAATAAATTTTCAACAAATGAGTAAAAAGACATTAGTTTTCGTAACACAAAATCAGAATAAGGTTTCTGATGCTAAATTGTTAATGTTAGATTTTGAAATTCAGCATATTGATTTTGAAGTGCCAGAAATTCAATCTCTTGACCCAAAGGAAATAATTACTTACAAAATTAAGTATGCCTACGAAAAAACAAATTTACCATGTTTTGTTA
>CAIWET010000368.1 GCA_903911805.1 uncultured Ignavibacteria bacterium
ATAGGAGTTCTTAATGGCTTTTGTACCTAACACAAATGACGACAGAAAAAAAATGCTTGATTTTATCGGTGTTGCATCTTTTGATGAATTAATTAAATGCATACCAGAAGAAATCAGATTTAAAGGAGATTTAAAACTTCCAGCAAAATTATCAGAAATGGAAGTAATTACTTTATTAGAAGGTTATTCTCAAAAAAACAAAGCAGCAGGCTCAGTTACATCCTTTTTGGGTGCTGGCGCTTATGACATTTTTACACCTTCATTGATTTCGACACTTACAGATCGTTCTGAATTTAAAACTGCTTATACACCTTATCAAGCAGAAGTTTCTCAAGGAACTCTCCAAGCAATGTACGAATTCCAATCGATGATTGCATCTTTGACTTCAATGGATGTTGCAAACGCATCATTATATGACGGTGGAACATCATTAGCAGAAGCTGCTTTAATGACAAATGCTCATACAAGAAAAACTGAATTCATTATTGCTGGTTCGATCAATCCAACTCATTATCAAGTTTTAAAAACTGAAACAGTTGGAAGAAAATTGACTTTTATTGATACTGTTAATGAAGATGGTACTTGTGATTTAGAAAAATTAAAAGCAGCAATTGGACCTAACACTGCTGGTGTAATTGTACAACAACCTAACTTCTATGGAACATTAGAAGAAGTTGAAGAAATTGAAAAAATCACTCACACAACAAAAGCATTATTTATTGTTTCTGTTGATCCAATTTCATTAGGTATTATAAAATCACCAGGTGAATACAATGCAGATATCGTTGTTGGCGAAGGCCAATCTTTAGGTATTCCATTGAGTTTTGGTGGACCATATTTAGGTTTATTTGCTACAAAAAGCGAATTAATAAGAAAAATTCCAGGTAGATTAGCTGGCGTTACTCAGGATTCTGATGGTCAAAGAGGTTTTGTATTGACATTACAGACACGTGAACAGCAAATTAAGCGCGAAAAAGCTACTTCCAATATTTGTACCAACCAAGGCTTGTTTATGCTTACAGCCACTATTTATATGTCAATGATGGGCAAAGAAGGAATTAAACAATTAGCAGAGCAATCATATCATAAAGCACATTACTTAGCTGAAAAGATTTGCCAGGTTCCTGGATTCAAAATGTTGAATGATAAACCATTCTTTAGAGAATTCTTCATTTTAACAGAAAAAGATCCAAACCAAGTTTTATTGGCATTAGAAGCTGAAGGCATTATGGGTGGAATCAATGCATCTGTATTCCCAGGAGGCAAAAAAGGATTATTGATTGCAGTAACAGAAAAAAGAACTAGAGCTGAATTAGATAAATACGTAGAAATTATTTCTAAATAATTCTAATGTTCGAAAAAATAAAGAAAAAAATAGTTGATAACAGCAAGCGATTAAGAATTTTAGCTTATTCGCTTGCTTTATTTTCTATTGTTTTATTCTTTGTCTTTAATTTGCATGGCTTTTTAAATATTTATCTTTTTAGTGAAAAACAAAAAGATATAAAAACAAAAATTGAGCTTGAAAAGAGAAAAAATGACTCTCTTAAAGCTGAAATCGAATTAATCAAATCCGATAAATTTACTATTGAAAAAATTGCCAGGGAAAAATATGGATTTGTTAAACCCGGCGAAAGAATCTATTTTATTAATAATTCCGAAAATAAATAAACTTATTACTTTGGCATAAAGTTTTTTTTCATTATTTTTGAAAAAAATGTTCTGCCTTGTTGTAGGCGAAGTTTTATAACGTTAAAAGAAAAACATATAATTATGAATTTAGGTATTGATATTGGTGGTACAAATTTAAAATATGGAGTACTTAATAGTCGCAACGAGTTTGTGTCTCAAAATACCCAGCCTACTAATGCAGCAAAAGGTAAAAATTATCTAATTACTCTTATATTGAAAATAATTAAAAATCATTTGGATAAATATGCAACTATCAATTCAATTGGGATTGGTTTGCCCGGAATTGTAAATCCTGGCGGATATGTATATATTGCTCCAAATCTACCCGGTTGGAATGATATTCCACTAGGGGATATCATCAGAGAAGAAATTGGTGAAGAAATTCCATTGACTTTTGATAATGATTCTAATACTGCAGCTTATGCCGAAATGAAAATAGGTGCTGGTGTTGGACTTTCTCATTTTATTTATGTTACTCTAGGAACTGGTGTTGGGGGTACTATTATTGCCAATAATCAGATATTCAGGGGCGAATTTGGTGGTGCAGGCGAAATTGGACACTTAATTATCAATGCTTTTGAGAGATTGAATAAAGGTAAACCATTTAGAACTGGAATTTTAGAAGAATATGTTGGTAAAAATCAAATTACAGAATATGCAGTTAAGTATTTGAAAACTCAACCAAATTCATTGCTTAATTATTACGAAAGACCTGATCCATATTTTATAACTGATGCAATAAAAAAGCACGACACAGCGGCATCTGATATTTTTAAAAATATAGGATATATTTTAGGTATTGGATTGTCTTCTGTTGTAAATCTTTTAGATATAAAAACAATTATTGTTGGTGGTGGATTATCCCAATCACATCCTGTTTTCTTTGAAGCTGCATTGCAGACAATAAGAGACAGAGCATTGCCTTCAATTGCAGATAGAGTAGAAATTGTTCCTGCAAAATACTCAAAGGATGCTGGAGTTATTGGCGCAGCATTAATGAGTAAAGAATTGTTTTTAAAGACAACTAATCAATAAAAGGTATATTTACTATTACTTTAAATTGTGTTCCATACATTGGATAATAAGGAACATAATAATAAGGTTGAGAAAGAATATTAGTCATAATAACTTTTATATATGCCGTACTGAATTTTGCATTAATGTAAGCTGAAATTCCATCAAATTGCATAGCATTATATGTGTCATTTAGGGCATAAACTTTTCTATATGGAATATATCTATATCCATAATATTGAGTCATTCCTTCAGTTTGGATTCCAAGTTGGAGGATACTCGCACTTCTTTTGAATTCATAATATAAATCTAAGTTTATAAGTGCTAAAGGCAAAAAGTCTTTTATCTCATTTGATAACGAGTAATTCAAATCTCCTTTGATTGTAAAAAAGAAATTATCAAAGGGATTTACATTGAATTTTAAACCTAAATTTAGTGTATTCACATTGTCAATTATTGTTGATTCAAGATTTAAAATATTCTGGTCATTTGATTTTACTTTTTGAAGTAAATAATTGCTGATTTGATTAAAACTAAATCCTAATTCAAAATTATAATCATTATCAATTAATTTATAATTTGATTTTAAAATTCTAATATTCTCAAAATTATTTAAAATTTCATTCGGGTTGTATTTTCTGTTTGTAATTGAATAATCAAAATCAATGAAGGATTTATAATTCAAAATATATTTCAAATTTGCTCCCAAATTCAATTTAATATCAGTTCCATCTAATAAAATTCTAGCGCCTCCACTTATAGTCATTAAATCAGATAATTTCATAGATACATATTCATAACCTGAGAGAAGTAATGTGGATTCTTCAGCCCAAAAATTAGATTTATCAATTATTTTGAACGATAAATCGGCTCCAGAGATAGTTTTAAAAATGGAAAATTCTGATTCAAGCTTTGAATTGATTCCCATAAAGTAATTATTTGATTTTGTAAATTCATTTGTATCAGCCTGATTTTCAAAAGCATAATCACGTGCTAATCTGAATTCATATAGGTCAGAGCTAAAATAAGCAGTTGAACTAAAAGCAGTTAATGAATCAAAATAATGACTTAATGTTAAATTTATATTATGATTGAAATTTCGTTCATTTGAATTATAGAAGATTGATGGGGAAGATATCTTATCAGTCAAATCAGTAGAATTTTTAATATCAATACCACCACTATTGCCAAATCCAGAATTATTGAAATTTTCAGATAATGAGATATTTGTTGATTCACTTAAATTCCATCTTAAAATTCCTCTAAGATTCCATAAATCTGCCCAAGTGTGGTCATATTTTCCAGGAGAAGAAATTCTTTTAAATCCAAAGGTGAAATTGAGATTTTCTGCAATATTTTGAGAAAAAACTGCATCGGTATGAATATATTCAAAACCGCCTTGATTATACCAAAGCTTAGTATAAGACTTTCCAGTATTATATTTGATTTCTTGTAGATTAATTAATATTGGAGAAGAATTTGAGGATAAAACTACTGCTTTACTTCCTTCAAGAATTTCTATTGATTCTAAGAATTCTGGGGAAATAATATCCAAATTCATTAATCCATTTGGTTGAGAATTATAGCTACGATTATTAAAAGTAATATTTGTATTATTTGGTTTTAATCCAAAGAATGATGCTGTATTGAATTGACCTGAAACACCAAGATTAAGAGGATATAGATTAGTTTTTTCTCTTAATAATTCAGAAAATGTTTGATATTTGCTGAATAATAAATCGTGTTTATCAATTTTTTCATCGATAAAAAAAGGCATAAGAGAAATGCTCCCATGCCTTTGAAGTGGTTTATTTAAAATTACTTTTTCTTTTTTTGCTGTTGAGTCAAACTTGATATTTAGGCTATCAAGAAGGTCTTCAGCTTTTATGTTTATTGAATTACCACAAAGCATAATTGCGGTAATTACTGTCCAAAATATCTTCAATTATTTTACAACGCTAATTTTTGTAACATACCTTTTTCCATTTACGACTATATTGACGAAATAGTTGCCATTTGTAGTAATGGATATTGGTAAATTATAATTTCCACCAGTTAAATTGCCATTTAGAAAGACATTATGTTCACTGCCAGATACATCATAAATTGCTGCAAATACATTGCTATTCTTAGTTAATTCAAATGAAACATTGAATTCACCAGACGTTGGATTTGGATATAATTTAAAGAAATTATTATTTGTCATTGTTTCTGTGCTTTCCACGTCAACAGTACGTTTTTTCAATAATCCCATTGGCAAATATGTAGTTCCAAATACTGCTTTGATTTCGTCAGAAGTTGCATTGAACCAATTTTCTAAGAAATCAACATAAACTCTT
The DNA here is from genome assembly GCA_903911805.1 of uncultured Ignavibacteria bacterium. Classification (GTDB taxonomy): domain Bacteria; phylum Bacteroidota; class Ignavibacteria; order Kapaibacteriales; family UBA2268; genus CAIWET01. The sequence goes on from CAIWET010000368.1 coordinate 5,046, forward strand.
TGATATTGGAATTGATATCTCAAGTTTCCATTTTCGTCCAATCCTTTAGGATCTACGGAAAAATCTGCAAGATTTGGTTTTTCGCCATAAAATCCAGAATTAAGATATTTACTGTCTCCAAATGCAAAAAGCATTGATCCTGCACCGTGATCTGTTCCTCTTGAACCGTTTTCATAAGCACGTCTTCCAAATTCTGAGAATGTAAATCCAGCAACTCTCTCGCTCCAACCTTGCAATTGACTATCAAGCATAAAGTCGCAAATACCTGAAGCTACATTTGATAGCATTGCAGGATGTTGACCTGTTGTCGAATCTCCATTTGTTTGTTGAACGTGAGTATCGAAGTTAGTGTTTAATTTGATGAAATAAACTTTAGTTTTTAATCCACCAGCAATTAATGAAGCAATCAACTTCAGTTGTTGTGATAAATATCCACCACTATAAGTTGCTTTTAATTTCCCTTTACCAGCATTATAAGCATTATAAACTGCTTGAGAATACATATCGGATTGTCTGCCTAATGCGTGAACAAAATTGAATTCATTGTCAAAATTTGTAGTACCAGTCTTAGCTGGAACAATAGGGGTGAGGCCATTTCCTAGATTATAAAATTCAGTTGGATCAGACAAAGCAATACCCATATCGCCTTTATTTGATTTGAGCATTAAATTAATTTGTCCACCAATTTGCATTGCAATTGGATGTTCTGGAATTTCAATTGGATAATTTGGTAATCTGTTCGCAATAAATCTACCAAGCCAACCTTCGTAAAATGATTGCTTATCATTTGCAGTATTAATCCCGCTTAACCATAATTCTTCAGAACGGAAATGAGATAAATTTGGATTTTCATAACCAATTCCTTCAACTATAGCAAGTTTTCCTTCTTGCAACATTTTAATAAAGCCACCATTTTGAACGCCATCTACTAAATTTGGATGCAAAAATAAATCAAGATTATTGAAATTCTTAGCTAATTCTTTAGGAACATTAATATTTGGTCTTAATTCTAAATAACGCTTTTCATCGTGCAAAGGAATTATTGTATTTAAACCATCATTACCACCAAACATTTCAATAATAATAGTAATTGAATCGCCTTCGAAACCCGCAATCTTTTCATTAGGAATAACATCAAAAAAAGTTTTTCCTTTTAAAAAAGAAGGCATCAAAGCTGTTGCTGCTGATAATGCAGCTGTAGTATGTAAAAAGTTTCTTCTTTTCATTATCGCCTCCTCTTTAAGTTAATTGAAAATCTGGGTATTGTACAAATTTCTTTATTACGAAAACAATTGCGTTATATACGTCATCTGTTTTGCCATTAATACCAGCAGCCCAAGTTGTAGCATCTAATTTTGATTCATTTTTTAAGAAATTGAGATTCATTGTTGATGTTTCTACAGGTAATGTTACAGGGAAGAATATTTCCTCTAATCCAAGCATAAATTCGTTAATGGATTGATAATTTGGAATAGCGTAAGCCAAATCAAAAATCTCTGTCTTTGTTGCTAATTTAATTATTTCATTAGCATATTTAACTCTTAAAGGAAATGTCTTAGTATTTACCCAGGTTCTGTATGCTTTCCAACTTCCAACATTTGGTGGATTGTAAAGCTCTTGTTCAAGAGCGTTCATCGCAGTTCTTCTTGAAGTATATTTTACATTTAATGATTTTTCCAAACCAATAATGAATTCTGCAGGAGTTTTTATTTGAATACCTTTAATTATATCTTGATAGAAATATTCACTTGTAAAAATTTTAGTAAATAAAGTTGTCAAAGAAAATCCTGAATTCTTAAAATCAGAAGCTAATTCATTTAAAAATGTTGAATCATCAGAAGCTGGATTACTATAAATGAAATATCTAATTGCTTTGTTGGCAATAAATTTAGAAATTTCTGTACCTCTTTTGTCGAACATAATATTTAAGATACCTTTAAGTTCTTGCTCTAAAACTTGATCTTTAGTATTATCTTGTTCTTCTCTTGCTGCAATAGTTTCTTTCATGAAAGTTTTTGCACCAATATCGTGGGCTGTCGAATCAAACCAAGTTTCGAAATATCCGAATGGGAAAGGTTCACCAACATACGCTGCAGTTCTCCAACCAGTTAAAGCTCTTGAGCCTTCTCTGATATCAGCTTCGGTATAATTTCCAATTCCCATTGTAAATAATTCCATTAATTCACGCATATAATTTTCATTTGGCTTGCTTTTATTAGAATAATAAAGAGACTGAAATAGAATCATAGCACCATCTAAACTAACATTCAATGCTAATGTTTTATAATCAGACAATCTATATTTTCTCAAAGTTTTGTTATTTCTATATAGTAATGGCGGAGGAATAAGTGCAGTAGTATCATAAGAATATTGAATGCACCATATACTGTGTAAAAATAGAACAAATTTCTCTGCTGCTGGGTTTGAGTCATTACGCATTTGACTAGCCCACCAATCAACAAATTGAGCATATCTTGAATTCAACCTTCCTTCGATTTCACTTTTAATTGCTTGAATTTGTTCCAAAGGGTTTTCTTCAGGAGTATTCACCCAATCTGCTGTTGGATCAGCAGGACCAAAATAATTAGCTCCTATAAGCATATTTACTGCTTCTGCAGGAGTTTTGCCGACAATGCTGCTTACTTCAGTTAGAGTTGGACCAAAACCCATTCTTCTCAATAGATGAATCGCATTCTTTCTACTTAATGGAGTAGTGAATTCATTTAAAGGCATAGTTGGATTTTCGTGGTTAACAACCAAAGTTTTTAAAAAGTCTCTTTTATCCATTTTTTCTCCTATAAAAATTTTATGCAAATTATTACAATTTTGGCAATAAATCAAAAGAAATTTTTAATTTTTAAAATTAATTTTTTTTAATATGCATTTCTAATGACAATAAATAAAAAAAGACTGCGTAAATTGTATTGATTTTTTATTGAAATTTGTAAAAATTGGAGAAAATAATATGTTAAACGCAGTTTTAACCGATAAAGCAACTGCACCAATAGGTCCATATTCACAAGCAATTACAGCCTCAGGCAATTTTATGTTTATTTCTGGTCAAATTCCATTGAATGCTGCTGGTAATTTAGCTGGTGATGAAATTGAAGCACAGACAATTCAGGTATTGGAAAATTTAAAAGCAATTTTAGAAAAAAATAATTGTTCTTTTTCTAATGTTGCTAAAACAACTGTATTTCTTGCAGATATGAATGATTTTGGGAAAGTAAATGAATTATACGCAAAATATTTTGGCGACAGCAAACCAGCAAGATCAACAATACAAGTTGCTAGATTACCGAAGGATGTTAAAGTTGAAATTGAAGCCATTGCCTGTTATTAAAAATAAATATTATCTTTCATTAACTTCTAAAATTTTAGTTTTAGTTTGTTTTGTATTAGTCAATACATATAATGTATATTCTCAGGATCAAGATACTACAAAATCAAATAATAAAAAAATCTTTCAGATGAAGAAAGATCCAACAACTGCAATTTTATATTCTTTGGTTTTCCCAGGAGCTGGGCAAATTTATACTGAAGATTATTGGAAGGTACCAGTTTTTGCTTTAGGCTCTGGAGTCTTAGTTTTCTTGATTATTGATAATAATACAAAATATAATAATTATCAATCATTATATGATACAGAATATGCAATTAATAAAACTTCAAATTTAACTTTGAAATATAAAAGTTATAAAGAGTATTTTAGAGATATGCGAGACCAATCAGCATTTTATTTGGTAGCTGTTTACTTATTGTCTGCAGTTGATGCTTATGCAGGAGCACATTTGTTTGATTTTAATGTATCTGATCAAGTTAAACTAAATATACAGCCAGTGCTCACTCCTATGGCTTCAAAGATGAATTTTCAGATTAAATTTTAATTTGAAAATAATAAAAAAAAAGCGAAAATTCAGAAGAATCTTCGCTTTTTTTTTAAAACTTTAAGTAAAAGATTAGTCAGCAACAATATTTGGTTTATCAATACCGTATCCCATTTTAGTATCTTCTGCTTTAAGTAAAAATCCAATAAAGATGGAAAGAATACTTAAACCAGCAAAAATCAACATAGGAATAGTATAATTATAAACTGCAGTTTTATCACCAGCAGCAATTTGAGCGCCTACTCCAGGATTAACAGCACCTAAAACATAACCAATAATACCAGGAACAAACATTAATCCAACGTTTTGAACTAAGAAGATTAATGCATAAGCTGTACCTAATTTGTTTTCAGGGATGATTTTTGGTACTGATGGCCACATTGCTGAAGGCACCAAAGAAAATCCAATACCCAAAATTACCATTAACAAGTAAGCAACTGGCACTTGATTTAAAAATGGAATAGCAAATAATAAGTGAGTAGCTGAAATTAGCACTGAACCAATAATCATAATCACAACGCCTTTACCTTTTTTATCATAAATACCACCAAAAATCGGGGTAAATAAAATAGTACCAAAAGGCAAAATAGCAGGAATTGTTCCAGCTAATGCTTCAGCAACACCAAATTTATTAACCATTAAATCAGAAGCATATTTTAAAAATGGAAATACTGCTGAATAAAATAAAACGCATAGGATAGCAATATACCACCAGCCCTTGTTGGTTAAAATAAATTTTACATCAGCCATTTTAAATGGTTCTTCTGGTTCCTCATTTGAAGAATCAATTGAAGCATCAAGCTTTTTGTCAACAAATGTATAAAGAATAAATGTTATTAAACCAATTGATATTAAAATTAATCCAACAAAAACAGATTTTGATACGTGACCTAAAGATGTTGCAATTGGAACAGACAAACCTAATGCCATACCAGTACCAATTCTTGCCATTGCAACTTGCAAGCCCATAGCTAATGCCATTTCCTTGCCTTTAAACCATTTCACAATTACTTTAGTAACAGTGATACCAGCAACTTCAACACCTACACCAAAAATAGCAAAACCAACTGCTGCAAGCATAATTTGAGCTTTCCATCCCAAAATCATCATTCCATCTAATGAGGTAGTTGAAATAGCAAACCACTTTAGTGCAGTACCAGCCACCATTATTGAAGCAGCCATAACACCGGTAAATCTAACGCCCATTTTGTCGAGAATTATCCCACCAAAAAATAGCATTAACAAGAAAACATTAAACCAACCATACGCACTTGTAAAAAAACCATATTCAGAACTTGACCATTTTAATTGTTGTTCAAGCATAGGTTTTAGTGGAGCCATAACGTCAGCGATAAAATAACCGCAGAGCATAGTGAAAGATACAATAGCTAATGCAGTCCAACGCATAGCTTTTGAATCACTTAAGTTTTTAGTTGCCATAATACCTTAAAATTAATATTTATTAAAAATTACTTAATATTTTATTC
>CAIWET010000369.1 GCA_903911805.1 uncultured Ignavibacteria bacterium
AAAAAGTACTATGTAGCCAAAATTATTTGATATCTGGAGAAGAAGTATCCTGATGAATTTTTCCAGTACTTGTTACACTTACGATACCACTAATAATTTTCCAGCCGCTTTTTTCTTTTTTAAGAGTTCTTGCAACTCTTAGGAAAAAATAGCCATCATCTGATTTGCCAACTTCTCTATAATAGCAAGGCAAACCATAAATAATACTTGCAAATGTGCCCAATGGATCCAAATAAATTGTTGGGTTATTGATTTCTCCATACGACATTTTATCGTAAAATTTCCATTGTTTCAATACAACTTCTTTAAATTCTGTTAATGATTTGATTGCTTCGGTTGAATCAGAACCAAAAAATACAACGTCGTTATGAAGAGTATGTACCAATCCAGGAAAATCTTTATTCTGGAATGCAGTATTATACTGTTTCATTAAATCAATAATTTCTGCTTGGGCTTTTTCTTTTTGCTCTTTTGTCAAATCTTGAACGTTGTCGTTCATGCAAGCATTCAGTATCAAACCGAGTACAAATAGTAGAATGATTTTTTTCATAAATTCCCTCTTTTTTTAAGTTTTTTAAACTTTTAGCAAACATTTTTATATTTGCTTTAATTCTTAACAATAATCTAATGAAATTTTCATATAAAAACAAAATATATTTTTTAATCAATCAATTTTTGTGAAAATATTTTTTGGTATGGACTTTGAATAGTAATAATGTATATATTAAAAAATAAATATAATTGTGGAGTTTATTATGAAAATTACAAATATATCTCAAAGAGCCTTAAATGATTATGAAATCAATGCTTTACTTGATATGAAAACTATTAAAAAAGATAAAATTGAGCCTGCAAAACCTGAAATCCAGCCAAATAAAATCCCTTGGCAAAAGGATATTTTAATGTCTGCAATCACTTCATTGGAGAATAATAAACAATTGGATAATAATCACCCTTTAGGAAAATTATCTAATGCTCCAATTGAGTCTTTCGAAGAAGCTAAAATTGAATTGAATTATTTCAAAACCCCATTCTATAAAAATAGTGCTTCTCAGGCACAGGCAAATTTAAGTATTCAGGATGTTTTGTATTTATTTACTAATGATTAATTCTTAATTTTCAAAACAATTAATTATTGCAATTGTATATAAAGAAAATCGAAATAGCTTTCAAATTATTGATTTCAGCATTTTTACCTATTTTAAGGAATATTCCAAAATGCAATAATTATATTTGCCAAGTGTATCACTAGATAAGCACAAAATGTTCTAACTATTGTTTATTTTTCTAAAGCTTTATAAAACAAAGTTTTACTGAAATCTAATTAATTAGCTAAATTTATTTTGTTTTTTTTTCACAATATTTTTTAATCTCATTTGTTAATGACTTTAAAGTTTTATAATGAGAGGATAAAATATGTTAAGAATAGCTAAAAAATTGATTGCTTTAGTAAGCTTGTCATTTTTTCTTTTAAATACTAATTTGGAATTAAATGCCCAAGTTGTAACAAGAAATGAAAAACCTATTGAAGCTAACTTCTATCAACTCCAAAATGACTTTAAAGACTATTGGAGCAATAAAGACAACACACAAAAAGGCAAGGGTTGGAAGCAATTCAAAAGATGGGAATGGTTCTGGGGACAGAGATTATATCCATCTGGCGAATTTAAAAATCCAATGGCTGCTTACGAAGCACACAGAACAGTAACAACCAAAAAAAGTAAAAACAATGGAATTCAGGCGGTTGGAGATTGGGTTTCTTTAGGACCTACGTCTTCATCCGGCGGTTATGCAGGAATTGGAAGAATTAATTGTGTAAGAGAAAATCCTTCAAACTCTAGTATATTATATGCTGGAGCTGCAGCAGGTGGCTTTTGGATTTCTACAAATGGTGGAACTTCTTGGGCAACTACAACAGACGAAATTGGTTCACTAGGCGTTACTGACATTGCTGTTGATCCAAATAATTCATCAAATATTTTTATTGCTACTGGCGATGCCGACGCAGGAGATACATATTCTGTTGGTATCCTAAAATCAACCGATGGAGGCTCCACTTGGAACACTACCGGATTGAACTGGACAACTAATAATACAAGAACAATTTCTAGAATTATTATTCACCCAACTAATTCCAGCATAATGTATGCTGCAACTAGTAATGGTGTTTATAAAACTACCGATGGTGGTTCAAACTGGACTCAAGTTTACGCAAATGCTGTAAAAGATCTTGAAATGAATCCATCAGACCCTACAATGCTTTTTGCATCAAGGACAACAGTTGTAAGAACAACTGACGCTGGTTCTACTTGGTCTACAGCTTCAGGACTTCCAGCTTCTGGCGTTTATCGTGCTGCAATTGCAGTTACACCTGCTAACTCTGCTTATGTTTATGCATTCTTCTGTAATAATTCAAATTATGGATTTTATGGATTATATCGTTCTACCAATTCCGGAGCTTCATTTACCCAAATGTCAACTACTCCTAATATCTTAGGATGGAATACAACTGGAAATGATGCTGGTGGACAAGGCTGGTATGATTTAGCTTTAGCAGTTTCTCCTTCAGATGCAAACTTGATTTTTACAGGTGGTATTAATATCTGGAAATCAACAAATGGCGGTACAAATTGGACAAATTTATCAAATTGGACTTCTTCTGTTCACGCCGATCAACACGATATCTGGGTTGTTCCTGGAACTACAAGAATGTATGCTGGAAATGATGGCGGAGTTTATAAAAGTACAAATGCAGGAACAAATTGGACTTGGATTGGTAACGGAATTAAAGCAACACAGTTTTATAGAATTGGTGGCTCAGCAACTAATTCAAGTTTAGTAATTGCTGGTGCACAGGATAATGGAACAAAATTAAGAAACGGTTCCACTTGGACTGACGTTATTGGTGGTGACGGTATGGAATGTATTATCAGTCATTCAAATTCAAATATTCAATATGGCGAATTATATTATGGAGCAATCAAAAAATCAACAAATGGTGGAACTTCATTCTCAGCAATGACATTGCCATCAGAACAAGCAACTTATGGCGCTTGGGTTACTCCTTATATTATGCATCCATCAGATGCAAACTTAATGTTCCTTGGATATAAGAATGTATTCAAAACTACAAATGGTGGCACAGCTTGGACTCAGATTTCCAATTTTGCGAGCGGTTCATTAACATTGCTTCACGCTGCACCATCAAATGCAAATTATATTTATGCCGGAACAGGGTCAGTATTATCTAAAACAACAAATGGCGGAACAACTTGGACATCCATTAACTTGCCATCAGGAAATTATAACACTTATTTGGCAATTCATCCAACAGACCCATTAAAAATCTGGGCAACATTCTCAGGTTATTCATCAGGACAAAAAGTATATTACTCAACTGACGGTGGTTCTTCTTGGACTAACGTATCAGGAGCTTTACCAAACGTACCTTGCAATACAATTGTTTTCCAAAAAGATTATAACAACAGAGTTTACGTTGGAACAGATGTTGGAGTTTATTATAAAGATGATAACAATGCAGCTTGGCAGGATTTCAATACAAGTTTACCAAATGTAGTTATTAATGAATTAGAAATCCACGAAGGCTCAAGCAGATTAAGAGCTGCAACTTATGGTAGAGGACTTTGGGAAGCAGAAATACCTGTTATCTCATTAACACTAGATGCACCAGTATTAAGTGCACCAACAAATAATGCAACAGGCGTAGCAATTGCGCCAACACTAAGTTGGGGTGCAGTAACAAATGCATTAAGTTATACAATTCAATATTCAACAGATAATACTTTTGCTACAAATACTGCAACTACATCTTCAACAACTTCTAAAAGCATTTCAGGATTGAATTATAATGCCACATACTATTGGAGAGCAAAAGCAGTAAATGGAAATGTAAATAGTACTTGGTCATCTACATTCACTTTCACAACATTGCAATTAACATTAAGTGCTCCAACATTATCATCACCAGCAAATAGTGCAACAGGCGTAGCAATTGCACCAACACTAAGTTGGGGAGCTGTAACAAATGCAACAGGATATACAATTCAGTATTCAACCGATAATACTTTTGCAACGAAAACAGAAGTTACTTCAGCAACTACATCAAAAAGTTTATCAGGATTAAACTTAAATACTACATATTATTGGAGAGCGAAAGCAACCAATGGTAATGTAAATAGTGCTTGGTCATCTACTTTTTCATTTACAACTGTTCAATTAACATTAACTGCACCTACTTTATCATCTCCAGCAAATAGTGCAACAAATGTATCAATAGCACCAACATTTAGTTGGGGAACAGTAACCAATGCAACTGGATATACAATTCAGTATTCAACTGACAATACATTTGCAACTAATACTGAAGTTACATCATCCACAACAACAAAAGCGATTTCAGGATTGAGCTATAATACAGTTTATTATTGGAGAGCAAAAGCAACAAATGGTGGCATTTCTTCAGCTTGGTCAACAACAAGAAGTTTTACAACTTCTCAGTTAACATTAGCTGCTCCAACTTTGATTACGCCTACAAATGGCGCTTCAAATAGAACTAGAAATAATCTCGCATTTAGTTGGGGAGCAGTAACCAATGCAACTGGATATACACTTCAACTTTCTACAACATCGACTTTTTCAACTCTTTTTGGGACATACACAACAACTACTAATTCCACTACAATTAGTGGATTAGGTTCTAAAATAAAATACTACTGGAGAGTAAAAGCAACAAATGGAGGAATTTCTTCATCATGGTCAACAACAAGATACTTTACAACAGGTAGAACAAGAGAAATTGAGGATAATTCAGAAATAGGCATTAATCCAATTGCAAGTAATTCAATTTACATTGCTCCAAATCCATTAACAAGTCGCTGTGAAATTTCAATAACTACTGCTGATGGAACAGCAAATCATTTTGCACTCTATAATTTACTTGGATTAAAAGTAAAGGAATTCCAAATTCCAAGCGGAGTTGTTAATGTTCAATTTGAATTAAACAGAGAAAATCTTCCTGCTGGTGTTTATATGTTAGTATTAAGCAATTCTGAGGGAAATGTAAGCGAATTACTATTTATTGAATAAGTAAAAAATCGCACTCTAATTCAAAAGCCCTGTAAATTATATTTGCAGGGCTTTTATTTTTCGAATCTGATAAATAATATTTAAGTACAATAAAAAATAATATACTTAGTTTATACTTGAAAAATAATCATTTACAAAGAGAGGGTTTTATGATTAAATTCCAAAAATTAACTATTTTAGTTGCTATTTTTATAGTATTTATTTTAGTACAATTCAATGCAAAAGGGCAATCAGTAACAGTTGACCCAAATGCCAAGGCACCAAATTTTACGCAAATTCAACAACAATTTACTGACTATTTCAAAAATATCGACAAAACTCAAAAAGGTACTGGCTACAAGCCTTTCAAAAGATGGGAATGGTTTTGGGGACAAAGAACATTTCCTACTGGAGAATTTCCCAATCCTATGGTAAATTATATAGAATTTAATGATGTTCAAGCAAAATTTGAAAAGTATAATAAAATTAATAGAATTGAGCAACAAGAATCTTGGAGCTGTTTGGGTCCAATGTATAAATCAGATCCTGGAGATTATCTTTATAATGATAATGTGAATGACAAATTTCCACGTTCAAATGCTTTGGGTAGAATTTCTTGTTGTAGAGTAAAACAATCAGATAACAATACAATTTATGCAGGTACAGCTTTAGGAGGATTTTGGATTACCACTAATGGAGGATTTACTTGGACTTCTACAACAGATAATCTTGGTTCATTAGGTATTTCTGATATAGCCATTGATCCTAATAATTCTAATATAATATATATAGCAACCGGTGATGCTGATGCTTTAGATGCATTTTCTATTGGAATAATGAAATCAACAGATGGTGGATATCATTGGAATCAAACAGGTCTAAATTTTGCTCAGTCAGATTGTAAAGCCATTTCAAGAATACTAATCCGCCCTGATAGTAGTAATGTTATATTAGCAGGTACAAGTAATGGAATTTATAAATCTTATAATTATGGTCAAACTTGGAAATTGGTTTATCAAGCAAGTGATTATTATGCTATAGATCCTTGGAAAGGAAAAGTTGAGGTTACGGCTAATGATTATAAAACAATAAAGGATATGGAATTCAAACCGAATAATCCAAATATTATCTATGCATCTTATAATTCAATTGTCAATAGTACAAATGGTGGCGAAACTTGGAAATCATCAATTGGAATTCCAAACAATAAGAGTATTATGAGAATTGCTTTAAGTGTAACTCCTGCCAATCCAAATATTGTTTATGCAGTTGCTGTTACTAACCAAGGTCAAAGTAAATATTATTTTGAAGGTTTTTATAAATCTACTAATTCTGGAATTAGTTTTAATAAAGTTTCATCTACTCCAAATATTCTTGGTTGGGACAGTTTAGGAAACGAAAAAAAAGGTCAAGCTTGGTATGACTTATCAATTGCAGCAAATCAAGTAAATCAAAATGTGATTTATGTTGGAGGTGTAAATATATGGAAATCTACAGATGGAGGAGAAAATTGGGAGAATGTGTCTCAATGGCAAAGAACAATACATGCTGATCAGCACGAAATTTATTATGTTCCCAATTCAAATATTATATATGTTTCCAATGATGGTGGATTGTATCGAACAAAAGATGATTTTAGTAGCTGGGAGTTTTTGAGCAATAGAATTTCTAATTCAACAATTTATAGAGTTGGTTTATCTCAATTAAATTACGATAAAATATTATGTGGTTTTCAGGATAATGGAACTAAACTGCATTTAAGTCCAAATGACTGGCACGATATCAGAGGAGGAGATGGTATGACTTGTTTCTTCCGTCCTGACAGCGATAATGTTATTTATACTCAATACCCACATGGAGATTTTTGTATTTCTCACAATGGAGGTAAAAAATTTAAATCGACAGATTTTGTAAATAGTTCCTGGTTGTCTCCTATGACTTTTAATGATGATACTCTATTTTATTTCAATTCAGGAAGATTGTCATATTTTGTTGAATATGGTCATTTGGGTAATCCAACATTTGGGGTTTATAAAGATTCACCATATATTGGAGGCGTCGTTGATTTTAAGATTAGTTATTTTAATCCAAAATATATGTATATGTGTGGAGTAAAAAGTAATAATATTGATCAGTACTTTTATAGAACAAAAGATAGAGCTGCAAATTGGGATTTATTAACTATTCCAACAAATAAACAAATCACTAATATTGAAATCAATCCTACAAATCCTGAAAAATTATGGATTTCTTGTTCAGGATATTCAAAAGGTGATAAAGTATATTATTCATCTAATGGTGGTAATACTTGGGTAAATATTTCTGGATCTTTACCAAATGTTCCTGTTAATTGTATAAAGTACCAAAAAGGTTATTATAATAGAATATATGTAGGAACAGATATTGGAGTATTTTATCGTGATGATTATCATTCAGATTGGGTTAGCTTCAATAATGGATTTCCTAATGTCTGTGTTATGGATTTACAAATTCAAGAGAGTATAAATTATTTATATGCTGGCACTTTTGGCAGAGGTTTATGGTCAACTCCATTGCCTAAACCTGCTTCGATGTTAGCCGCTCCAACTTTAACATCACCAATTAATAATGCAAATAATATTGGATTAAATCCTAAATTAACCTGGTCATCTGTAAATGATGCTTTTGCATATACAATTCAATATACTACTAATATGTTAGGAGTTTGGAATGAAGTATCCTCAAACAATACGTATGTGTTTTTGTCTAATTTAATTTCAGAAACAAAATATTATTGGAGAGTTAAGGCAAAACAAGCTTCAGCGACAAGCCCTTGGTCAACTATCTTTTCATTTACAACATCAGACATAACATTAAACAAACCAGAATTGATTTATCCAGTTGATAATGCATTGAATTGCACATTAAATCAAACTGTTAAATGGCTTAAGACTGATAATGCTTTAAGTTATATTATTCAATACTCACCAACATCTACTTGGGCAACTTACGAAGAAGTTACTTCGGAAACTTTCTATAAAATTTTGAATGATTTATTGCCAAATAATAAATACTATTGGAAAGTAAAGGCAGTAAACGGTGATAATAGTTCGCCTTGGTCAGACATATCTTCATTTACTACCACTGACATTAAGTTAACTACTCCTACATTGGTTATTCCAGGAAATAATGCTGCAAATAGATCATATTCAACTCTTACATTTTCTTGGAAAACTGATTTAAATGCAAATGAATATATATTCCAGCTTTCAACTTTGCCAAATTTTGCAAGACCAGAACAATATTCTACAAAAGTTAATAATATCAAAATCAGTTTATTAGATAAAGCAACTAAATATTATTGGAGAGTAAAAAGTAAAAATGGAAATTTCGAATCCGGCTGGTCTTTAGTTAGAAGTTTTACAACAGCATTATTAAAAGAAGCAATCGAGGATCAAGAAAATAATCCTATTATTTCTCAGAATACGATAAAAGTTGCTCCAAATCCATTAACAAATCGTAGTGAAATTTCAATCACAACAGTTGATGGAAATGCAAATTATTTGGTTCTTTATAACTTACTTGGATTAAAAGTAAAAGAATTCCAAATTCCAAGTGGAGCTGTTAATGTTCAATTTGAATTCAATAGAGAAAATCTTCCAGCAGGAGTATATATGCTGGTTTTAAGCAATTCTGATGGAAATGTTAGCGAATTATTATTTATTGAATAGAAATTTGAGCTTGCTATTATATAAAAAACCTTTTCGATTAATTTCGGAAAGGTTTTTTTTATTGATATTTTTAGGAAAATTACTCAACAATACTGATTTTATCGCAACTAAGTGAAATGTAATTCGTAATCTTTTTGATAGTTAATAATTATGATTGAAAAATGAATAAAAAAAATACTTTATATTATATCTTTCTTTTTTTTCTTTTCTGCTCAAGTCCATCTGTTTATTCAAATGCAATGCTTGGCGACAATGCCAGCCTAAGTGGATATGTGATTGACTCAGAAACAGAAGAAACAGTTATTGGAGCAACAGTAAGAGTTGTTGGCACAAATTTGGGGGCTTATACTAATAAAAGTGGATTTTTCTCCATAACTAATATTCCTCCTGGAAATTATAAAATTACAATTTCTTCTGTTGCTTATAAAAAATCTGAAGAGAAATTAGAATTAAAAAAATCAGAATCAAAAAGAATCACTTTTAAATTAAAACCAGCAGATGTAAAGACTGAAGAAGTAAACGTAGAAGCAAATAGAGAAATCGAAAAACGCGAAATCTCTGTTAGTAAAGTTAATATTCCAGTTAAGCAACTTAAGCAGATTAGAATTGGAGGCGAACCTGATATATTTAGATCTCTGCAATTTTTGCCCGGAATTTTAACTTCATCTCAAATTTCAAGTGGATTATTTGTTAGAGGAGGATCACCTGACCAAAATTTAGTTTTGCTCGATGGTGCAACAATTTATAATCCTTCGCATTTATTTGGCTTTATTTCAACATTCAATCCAGAAGCAATTAAAGACGTAGAATTAATTAAAGGTGGATTCCCAGCAGAATTTGGTGGCAGACTCTCAGCTGTATTGAATTTGACTCAGAAAGACGGCAATAAGAACAAAGTAGAGGGAGTGGCATCATTAGGTGCGATTTCTTCAAGATTGTCGTTAGAAGGCCCTATAGGCAATGGATCGTGGTTTATAGGTGGCAGAAGAACTTATTTCGATTTGATTGTTAAAGCTCTTCCTGATGACCCAACAAATCCATTCCCTGATTTTGGTTTTTATGACCTTAATTTTAAAATTAATCAATCATTTGGCAAGGATGATAAAGTATATCTAAGTGGATTTATGAGTAATGACAGGCTTGATTATGGCAGCTATGGCGTATCATTAGGTCTTGGAATTTCTAATAAATCTGCCTCATTAAGATGGACACATATTTTTGGTGATAATCTTTTTTGGAATTTTAATCTTGGTTATAGTAATTATAATAACTCATTTTCTGGTGAGCAATCAGGATATGGTTTCGGAATAGATAATAAAATAGATGATTATAATGCAAAAGGAAATCTTGAATGGTTCCCTAGCGAAAAACTAACTTTTAAATTCGGATTCGAATCGATAAAATATAATTTTGGATATTATCAGAATTTTACAGGAAATCTTGATAGTAATTCAAAAGAAAATACTGTATCAACAAGCTATACAAATTTGAATGTAACCGATTGGAACCACTCTTTATATGGCCAATTTAATTATCAGGTAAGCGATTTGCTCTCTTTGCAAGGTGGATTAAGAGCTTTTTATCTTGATTTGAGTAAAAACTTTATGATCGAACCAAGATTAGCTATTAGATATATTGCACAAGAAAATATATCCTTTAAGCTAGCTTATGGAATTTATAACCAAAACTTAAGACTAGCCACTCAACCTGACTTCTCATTTTTTGATACTTGGTTGCCAACAGATTCAAGTTTAACACCATCAAGAGCAGAGCATTACATTTTATCAATGGAAACACATCCAACAGATGACCTCGATTTGAATTTTGATGTTTATTATAAAAAAATGCACAACATTGGAGAATTGAATACAAATTTAGTTAAACCTTCAGATGTTGCATCATTGTTTTTCATTGGAAATGGTGAATCTTATGGGGCAGAAGTATTTATCCAAAAGAAAATTGGAAAATTTGTCGGTTGGATTGGATATGCACTTGGATTTATTTCATCCCAATATGATAGCATTAATAATGGCGAAGCTTTTCGTCCAAAATACGACAGAAGACACGATTTGAAAATTGTTGGTCAATATCAAATTAATGATAGCTGGGAAGTAGGGGGGACGTTTACTTTTCAATCTGGACAATCATACACAGGAGCCACTTCAAGATATATTATGATGCTTCCAGATCAAAATCTTGGACGAGGAAAAATCATTCCTTCCCAAAGATATGGACTAAGATTGCCAGCATCTCATCAATTAAATCTGAACGGAACATATAATTTCAAAATGTTTGGTTTAAATTCTAAATTGATTATGGATATTTATAATGTTTACAATAGGCGAGATATCTGGTTTAGATATTATAACACCAAAGGGGTTACTACTACAGTAGAAGATGTAAAGTTATTACCGATTATTCCATCGGTTTCATTGGAAGTGAAGTTTTAATATGGAAAAAATAATGAAAAAAATTAAATTATATATATATTGCCTGTTTTGTTTATCGCATTTATTATAACAGCTTGCGAAGACGCTCCACCACTTGATTATGTAAAAAAATATTATCTTGAGGCATATATTTTTGTTGGTGATCCAATTAAAAATATTAAAGTGTTAGCCACTCAACCACTTTCAGACAGCTTTAATTATACAAAATCTTTGATTAAAGATGCTAATGTAGTAATAAAATCTGGAAATAATACATATCCGCTAGTTTACGACTTTGATAAAAATTCAGGATATTATTATTCTGATACTAATTTTAGGATAAAGGAATTAACTGAATATACGATTGAAGTGACTTTTAAAGATGGTAGTTCGATGAAAGGAACCACAAATACTCCTCAATCAATTGTCTGGACAAAAGTTCCCACAGGTGAGTTGTTGTATTATCCGTTAGATTCGCTTAAAATGCCACCTGACACTAACAAATTAGAATGGAAAGCAATACCTGGTACTTTATATTACATTGTTAGCCTTAAATGCCTTGATACACTTGAATATGGCAAATATTTAACACCAGTTTCTAACGAAATGAATAGAAGAATAGTAAGGCCTTGGGAAAGTCCAAATAGTCCTGAATATCTTGAAACAACTCGCTGGGGGATTCTTCCAACAAATAGCTCAGCAGTTTTGTGGAATGCATTTAAATGGTACGGGAAAAGTGATCTGAAAATTTATAATCCTGACTATAATTTTCTAATGTATTTTATCCAATATCAGCGTACTGGATCATTTGATGCAAAATTAAGTAATATCAAAGGTGATGGTTTTGGTATATTTGCTTCGGCTGCATATATCCAAAAAGATTTCTTTTTGATTAAAAATCAGCCATAAAAGTACGAAATTACCTTAATTTTAAAAAAAAGTGAAAAAAAAATG
>CAIWET010000370.1 GCA_903911805.1 uncultured Ignavibacteria bacterium
ATCTAAAATTGATTTTGAAAGTTGTCTTGCTTCCGAAATTGTTGTGCTTCTGATTCTGCTTTTCAATTCCAAAAGTGCGGATGGAGAAACGCTTAGTTCATTTACTCCAAATCCTATTAATAAAAGAGTCGCTGCTGAGTGTCCTGCCATTTCCCCACAAATGCTCACAGGAATTTTATTTAATGATGCTCCGTCAGCAATAATTTTTATAAATCTTAAAACTGATGGATGAAAACTGTCATAAATTTCAGCAACCATCTCGTTAGTTCTGTCGGCAGCTAAAGTGTATTGAGTTAAATCATTAGTTCCTATAGAAAAGAAATCGACGTATCTACCTAAAATATCGCTCATAATTGCAGCCGATGGAGTTTCTATCATAATTCCAACAGGCATATTGTTGTCATATGGGATATCTAATGCATCCAATTCTTTTTTACATTCTTCAATTAATGCCTTAGTTGCCAAGATTTCGCTTAACCTGGTAATCATAGGAATCATAAACTTAATGTTTTTATTCTTTGATGCCCTTAAAATTGCCTTAATTTGCCCAGCATAAATATCTTTTCGTTGAAGTAAGAATCTTACTCCTCTAAAACCTAAAGCTGGATTGGCTTCGTGTTTGGTTATACCTTCTGCGTATTTATCGCTTCCCAAATCGAATGCTCTGATAGTAACATAATTCGGGTAAGCCCTTTGAGCTAATTCGTTATACCAGATGAATTGTTCTTCCTCGTCTGGAACTTGCTGTTTACTCAAAATCAGGTGTTCAGTTCTAACTAAACCTATTCCTTCAGCTCCTACTAAAATTGCGTGAGCAATATCTTGAGGAAAATCAACATTTGCCATAATTTTAATTTTATGGTGGTCAGTTGTTTCAGATGGCAATTTTACTAAAGCACCAAGAGTTTTTTTATGTTCTTGTTCTCTACTTTTTAGCTCATAATACTTCTCAATTTCATCTTCAGAAGGATTTATATTGATTGTACCAGAATATCCATCGATAATAATATTAATGCCATCTGGTATATACGAAGTTGCTTCAGTTAATCCAATTACTTCAGGAATTTCGTAACTTCTTGCAAGAATTGATGTATGAGAAGAAATTCCACCAACTTCAGTAATTAACCCAGAAAGACCACTTTCGTGTAATTTAATTAAATCTGTTGGAGTTAAAGATTGAGTTACTAAAATAGACCCAGAATCCAAAGAATAATTCATATATTGATTTCTTAATGCTGCAATAAGACGCTCTTTTATTTGGTCGAGTTCAATTGATTTTTCTCTCAAAATATGGTCTTTTGCACTTCTAAGGAATTGATTTTGAGAATCAATTTCTGAAATAATTGCAGAATCTGCGGAATACCCTTCTCTAATTTTACTAATAATAGCTTCTTCAAGTAATGGGTCACTTACAAGAAAAACATTAGTTTCTAAAACTGCAATTACACTTTTATTATTAATATCAACAGAATTTATTACATCATTGAATTCGGTGATTAAAATTTCTCTGGCAGACAAGAATTTTTTGACTTCATCTTCTATTAAAGAAGAATCGATTTTCAAGTTTGGGCTAATAATCGCTTCAGGCTTGATTATTACAGCTTTTCCAAATGAAATTCCAGGAGAAGATGGAATGCCTTTGAATATAATATTATATTCAGATTGGCTACTTGCATCAACCTTAATTTGCTTAAT
>CAIWET010000371.1 GCA_903911805.1 uncultured Ignavibacteria bacterium
CATATTAACTGAAGACATTAAATTACATAAATTTTATTCTGATTATCTCGATCAAAACAATAAAACCGAATCTAATGACGAAGAAATTGAAATTGTCATCCTTTAGAATAATTGAGTTTTAAATTCAAAAATTTTTTTATTTTTTATGGCTGCTCATCAATTTCTTCAAGTATTTTTTCTATTCTTTTATCAGGAATTAACCAAATAACTGCTAAAACAATTGTCATCGAAAGTGAAATTAAATTGCTAACAAATGCTAGTGGAATCGCACTAAAACAAATTATTACAGAGAGCTTTCCTTTGTAATCTTTTCCTATTGCTTTGGAGAGCAATGAGTCTTTACCACTGGTTTTTAATATTGCTTTAGTCAGAATAAAATACGCTAAACCTGCCATTAAAAGTACAAAATCATAAATAATGATTGGAATTTTTGCCAAATAATTTTGACCCAAAAACGCAGTTGCAAATGGCAAAAGCGATAGCCAAAACAATAAGTGCATATTTGCCCATAAAATTGAGCCACTTACTTTTTGTACTGTATGAATCAGATGGTGGTGGTTATTCCAATAGATTCCGATATAAATAAAGCTAAGAATATAGCTTAAAAAAATTGGCAGCAATGGCAAAATATCAAATAAATCTGTCCCATTCGGTACTTTAAATTCCAAAACCATAATAGTAATTAATATTGCAATTACGCCATCACTGAATGCTTCTAATCTATTTCTTTTCATAATTTTTCTCTTGATAAATCAAATTTAACACTAAATCGATTTTGTAACAAAAGTATTATATATTATAATAAAAAAAAAGCAATTCATTTCTGAATTGCTTTCTAAAAATCAGTAATTATTAATTACAAAGTAATATGTGTTCCGGCTTTTCCTTCCAAGGCATCCATCAAATATTCATAGCTTGTAATGATGCACTTTTTGCCACCTTGACGAAGGAATTTAATTGCAGATTCCACTTTTGGACCCATCGATCCTGCAGGAAATTGACCTTCATCGGCTAATTTTTGAAGCTCATCAGCTGTGATATTGCGAATTCCTTGTTGATTTGGCTTTTTGAAATTGATATAAACCTGATCGGCATCTGTAGAAATAATAAATAAATCTACACCTAATTCTCGAGCCAAAAGAGCTGAAGAACGGTCTTTATCAATTACAGCTTCTGAACCAATAATTTCATTTTTTTCATCAATGATAACAGGAATGCCACCACCACCAAGAGCAACAGTTACAATACCAAGATTAATCATTTCCTTGATAATATCAAGTTCCATAACTTCTATTGGGTCTGGCGAAGCAACAACTCTGCGGTAACCACGAGAAGAATCTTCCACAATATCCCAACCCAATGATTTTTTCTTTGCTAAAGCAACTTCTTTGCTATAAAATGGACCAATTGGCTTTGTTGGATTTTTAAATGCCTGATCATTTTTATCAACTCTGCACATAGTTGGAATAGTAATTGCCTTTTTGTCCAAACCTTGTTTTTTCATTTCGCTGTCTAAAGCACGCAAGATGATAAACCCGATTTCGGACTGCGTAGTAGCAACGCACATATCCAATGTATGAGTATAAACTTCGTTTGAAGCTCTTTCGGAACGCAAAAGAGCAGCGCCAACCTGAGGACCGTTGCCGTGAGTAACCACGACATTCCAGCCCTCTTTAATCATTCTAACAATGCTTCTGGATGTAGCCAGAGCATTGGCATATTGCTCTTCGATTGTGCCTTTTTCACCGGCTCTGATGAGCGAATTTCCACCAACGGCTATTAATGCTGTTTGGCTCACTTTGTCCTCTTATTTCATTAATTGGTACATAATAGCTTTTTGAGCGTGCAATCTATTTTCTGCTTCGTCAAATACTACTGATTGTTGTGAATCAATTACGCCGCTTGTTACTTCGTCGCCTCTATGAGCTGGTAAGCAATGCATAAATAATGCATCTGAATTTGCAGCAGCCATTAATTTTTCGTTTACTTGGTATGGCATAAATATAACTTTTCTTGCAGCTGTTTCTGCTTCTTGTCCCATTGATGCCCAAACGTCAGTATAAACTACGTCTGCATCTTTTACTGCTTCGAATGGATCATACATCACTTCAATTGTTGCTCCAGTTTTTTTAGCTTCTTCAGTTGTATTTCTCCAAGCTCTTAAGTTTGGTTCATATCCTCTTGGGCAAGCTATTGTTACGTTAACACCAAGTCTTGCACCAGCACCCATTAATGAATGAGCAACATTATTTCCGTCACCAACATAAACTACTTTAAGACCTTTCACATCGCCTTTGTGTTCGTGGATTGTTAAAAAATCAGCCATTGCTTGGCAAGGATGTGAATAATCTGTTAAACCATTGATAATTGGAATTCTAGCAAATTTTGCCATATCTTCAACGATATTATGTCCAAAAGTACGAATCATAATGCCATCAACCATTCTTTCTAAGTTTTTAGCAACGTCGTGGATTGATTCTCTTTTACCTAAGCTGATTTCGTTAGGTGAAAGGTATAATGAATAACCGCCTAATTGTTGAATTCCAACGTCGAATGAAGTACGAGTTCTGAGTGATGGTTTTTCAAATATTAAAGCTAAAGTTTGACCTTCTAATGCTTTAGAATATTTTTTCTTATCTTTTTTCATATCTTTCGCAATTTCGAAAGCTTCTAAAATTTCATCAGTTGTAAAATCGAGAGTTGTTAAAAAATCTCTTTTCATAATTTTCTCCAATTAAATTAAATATTAAAATTTGTTTTTTATTTTTGTTTGATAAAGCGAATTATAAACAGAAATTAGTTTGGCGCATCTGTTTGATAATGCTTGAATTGAGTGATTTTGCTTGCGCGGGATTTGGGTAAGGATAAGCGTCTCAAGCCAAATTTTTTGGCTTTCTGAAATTGAGCGTGAATTTTAAAATTAAAATTCAAAATATATCCTTAAATATTTATAATTAATGTCGTTTACAAAATTACGGAAAAGGAATGAAATAAAAAAGTGAGAAATATTTTTATTGATTTATGAAGTAAAAAGCAGCTTGTTAGATTTTCTATTGTTAGAATTGATTAGCTATAATAATTTTTAATTATTAATTGAATTTTAAGAAACATGTCGCATCTACGGAGCTTGAATTTTCTTTAAATTTCGTTTTCTACTAAAATGCCGCCACTATGTGGCTTGAAAAAAATTATTTCTTTGTAGAGACGCACTGCTGTGCGTCTTCCTACTCTTTTGTCATTCCACACTTGATGTGGAATCCATTTCTTTTTTTATCGCGTTAGCGATTTTATAATGGTAACAAAAAACGCTTTTTTTCTTTTTTTACCCCTTTAGGGGTTATATATTCCCTAAGGGAAAATCAAGAATTTTGCTTGATTATGTGTTACAATTATTTAATCCCTATGGGATAATTTAAACAAACCAAAAGAATCCTGGTGTACCGGCTAGCTTCAAATCGCTAAAAGTTACTCTAACGTTTCCTAAGTAGTCTTTCATAATTAATATTTCTTTAAATATTCTTTGTTGTGTATTTTTCTAATTATCATTGGTATAGGAGCTTTATAATAATCAAGATTATATTTTTCTTTTATGAATTTTACTATTTCCATTTTTTGTTTATATTTTTTGGAATCCAAATCAAATTCCCAAGATCTAAGTTTATCCACAAAATAATCTTTACTACTATCAATCAAATAAGTATAAGGATAAATTACATCAACTTTTTTTTCAAAAAGTAAATAATTCACTATATCAATTTTTTCATGAATTGCTGCTAAAAGAATTGGGCTACCATGTTTTTTACAAAAAAAATGTACATCACCACCATATTGTTCTAATAATTTAAGTATTTCAAAATTACTGACAGCACCTTCTAACATTCCTGATTCAATATGATCTTTATTGGAAGAATCACAATTAATATCAATTTTTGCTCCATATTTTAAAAGTAATTCAGCATATTTTGTTGTATAAGGATGTCCACTTGCCCAATATAATGGCGAAATTTCGCTCGGCATATCATAATCAAAATAAGGATATTTGGAATTTTTATAATATTTAAAACCTTTTATACTTGGATCAGCACCAAGTTCCAATAATTTTTTTGCTGAATTATATTTGTCATTATAAATTGAATAACTTAATAAAGTAAATCCTAAAATAGAATCTCTTGTATTGATATCCATCGTTTTAGATAATTCCTCAATTTCATTTAAATCTTGGTCTTTTACTGCCAATGCTAATTTCCAATTTGGATTACTTTTAAATATGCCAATATTATATAATGTCCATTGCTTATCATTATATTCTCTTTGAAAAATACTACAGCTTAAACAACTGAAAATTATAATATTTGTAATTATTACCAATTTGAAAATTTTATTAACTCTCCTCATCTCTTCCTACTTTATCTATCCTAAGATTTATCAATAAATTGAACTATCTACCTTTGTTTATGTTGTATTATTTAACTCTGTCTAAATGGTAAAGATTTTATTATATTTTCCTCTATTATTTTCTTTGGTCGCATTTTGCGACCTTAGATTAGGACTATTCATTATCAAATTTTATTGAAATTTGGTTGCATTTTATATTAAATCTTTCCCAAAAACAATGTACTAAATTACTGAAAAGGAATGAAATAAAAAAGTGAGAAATTAAATATGTTATTTTATTCAAACTCCATATTTTTTCTCAAATTTAGAAGCAATATCCTATTGAACCACTTCCACCCATTAATCCAAAGAATATTTTTATAACACCATTTTTAATATGAAACTTATAACCAAAATTAAACAAAGGGAAAATACCAGAATTATTCATATTATAAAAAACTCCTTGATTTATCATTTTATAAACACCAAGCTCTACATAGCTCCAATTTTCATTTGGAAATTTGGTAATGCTAATACAAGGTGATAATGTGTAATTTTTATTCTTGTCGTTATATCTATCAAAATATTCCATATAATTAAATCCGATTTTTCCTGATATATAAAAAGCATCAAAGATTGTTGTAATATATCTTTCATAAGATGCTGAATAATTGCTTAATTCTATATAAGTGGAGGCTTCAATTGAAATTTGATTATTAAAGTTTGGTAAGATTATCTTTTTTGGTCTTTCGGCTAAAATCACAATTTCTTTAGCATTTAGTCCAAATGAAAAGAGTAATAATATTAGTATAATTTTATAATTA
>CAIWET010000372.1 GCA_903911805.1 uncultured Ignavibacteria bacterium
TAGAATTAAATCAAAACTAGTAACAAAAAGTGCAGATTTTGCTGCAAATAAAGAACACAATCTTAAATTATTAGAAGAATATAAGCAAAAACTTTCAGAAATTAAGCTTGGCGGTCCTGAAAAAGCAAGGCAAAAACACGTTGAACGTGGAAAAATGTTAGTTAGAGATAGAGTGGCAAATTTACTTGATAAAGATACTCCTTTTCTCGAAATATCTGCATTAGCTGCTTACGATCAATTTAATGGTGAAGCGCCTTCTGCTGGAATGATAGCTGGTATTGGTTTAATTTCTGGCAAAGAATGTATGATTGTTGCAAATGATGCGACTGTAAAAGGTGGTACATATTTTCCAACGACAATTAAGAAGCATATCAGAGCTCAGGAAATTGCAATAGATAATCATTTACCTTGTATTTATCTTGTTGATTCTGGTGGAATCTTTTTACCTCATCAAGCTGAAACTTTTCCTGATAAAGATCATTTTGGAAGAATTTTTTATAATCAAGCAATTATGTCGGCAAAGAACATACCTCAAATTGCTTGCGTAATGGGCTCTTGTACAGCTGGAGGTGCTTATGTCCCTGCAATGAGTGACGAGACTATTATGGTTCGAAATCAAGCAACAATATTCATTGGTGGACCTCCACTAGTAAAAGCTGCTACTGGCGAAATAGTAACAGATGAAGAATTAGGTGGGGCAGATGTTCATTGTAAAATTTCAGGAGTTAGCGATCATTATGCACAAAATGATGCTCACGCTTTACAAATTGTAAGAAATATAGTTGAAAATCTTGGCGTTAGAAAAAAAGCAGAATTAGATTTATCAATAATTGAAGAACCTTTTTACGATCCAAATGAAATTTTTGGAATTTTACCAAGAAACGTAAGAACTCCAGTTGACGTAAAAGAATTAATTGCTAGAATTGTTGACGGAAGTCGTTTTCAGGAATTTAAAGAAAACTATGGAACAACTTTAGTAACTGGTTTTGCAAGAATTATGGGATATCCAGTTGGCATAATCGGGAATAATGGCGTTTTATTTTCTGAATCCAGCTTGAAAGGTGCTCATTTTATTGAGTTATGTAGTGTAAGAAAAATTCCTTTGATTTTCTTGCAAAATATAACAGGTTTTATAGTAGGAAAACAATATGAACACGGTGGCATTGCAAGAGACGGAGCAAAATTAGTTCACGCAGTTGCTAACGCTCAAGTTCCAAAATTTACAGTAATTGTTGGTGGTAGCTATGGAGCAGGAAATTATGCAATGTGTGGAAGAGGATATAATCCTAGAATGTTATGGATGTGGCCAAATTCAAGAATTTCTGTAATGGGTGGCGAACAAGCTGCAGATGTTTTGGCATCTGTAAAAATAAAGCAATTAGAATCTCAAGGAAAAGTTCTTACTAAAACTGAAATAGATGCTATTAGAAATCCAATTTTAGAGAAATATGAATACGAAGGTAGTCCTTATTTTAGTACTTCTAGAATTTGGGATGATGGTATTTTGTCTCCTGTAGATACTAGAAAAGCTTTGGCTTTAGGAATATCAATGTCATTAAATGCTCCAATACCAGAACACAATTTTGGCGTTTTCAGGATGTAAATTAATGAAAAAAGTATTAGTTTTAATTTTTCTGCAAAGTATTTTTTCTTTTTCTCAACAATTGAATATTGTCCCATTGGACTTTAATTCAACTGGTGATGATTTTGGATGTTCAATAATTCATAATGGTAGAAATATATATTATACTTCTTCAAGAAAAGATAAGCAACAAATTTATTTTTCAGAAAAAAGTGGAAATATCTGGTCTTTAGGCAATACAACGTCTGACGAATTAAATAAAGCTGATCAAGTAGGATTCCCTACAATGACTCAAGATGGAAATTTTATGATTTTTTCTGCATTGAATCATACAGTAAAAGGACAAGGTAGAACAGATTTATTCTCTTCTGTTAAAACCGATGGAGTTTGGGGAGATGTAAAAAATCTTGGGAAAATAGTTAATTCTGAATATTGGGACTCTCAACCATATTTATCAAGAGATGGTAATATACTATTTTTTGCTAGTGATAGACCAGGAGGTTATGGGGGAACGGATATTTATCTTTCTATAAAAGAAGATGGTGAATGGACAAAGCCAAAAAATCTTGGTCCAATTATTAATTCATCCAAAGATGAAATGACTCCTGTGTTGGCTCTTGATAATAAAGTTTTTACATTTGCAAGCAATAGGGCAGATGGCTTTGGAGGTTTTGATATTTATTATTCAATTTACAATAGTAAAGATTTTGACAAAGTTAGGCACTTAGATAGACCATTTAATAGCGATTTTGATGAGTTCTCTTATGTCTTGATTCCTCAATCTAATTCAGCAATTATGACTTCAAATAGACCTTTATCTGCTGGAAAATTAGATCTTTATTTGATTAAAGATAACCCACTCAAACAAGGTCAATGTGAGCTATTAACAGGAAGTTTGTACGATATTACAACCAATGAAGCTATTTATGGTGAAATTACTATTTCAGATTTATATGACCCATCAAAAAAATTCAATATTCAATCAGATGACAAAGATGGTTCTTTCTATATAGTTTTGGATTTAGCACAAAGCTATTTTATTTCTGCATCAAAAAAAGGATATTTATTTAAATCAAAAATCTTTCAAACAAATTCTGAATTTGATGGTAAAGAAAAAGGAATTGTTTTTGAATTATCACCAATTACAAAAGGAACAACTAGATTAGTTGTTAATTTTGAAGATGGAAATTATAATTTATCAGAAGATTCTTTTATTGATTTGAATATAGCTGCAAATTTCTTAAAAGAAAATTCAACACTAAATATTCAAATTAATGCTTATACATACGAACCTGGTGGAGAAGAGATTAATGATGCTATTTCGAAAAAACGAGCTACAGTTGTTAAAGAGAATTTGGTTAATTTAGGTATTGATGAATCAAGAATAAAAACTAAAGGGTACGGTAAATCAAGACCTTTATCAGCAGAAAGTACAGATGATGCAAAAGCTTTGAATAGAAGAATTGAAATGCAAATAATAGGTGAATAATTTTAGTATTCACCTATTATTTTATTAAAATTCATTATTTATTACGAACAACTCTTACGCCCCAATTGAAATTATAGAGTCCTGGTATAGCTGAATGTCTGGTAATTGATTTTGCTTTAGAATCACCATCAATCCAAGAACCACTTCTTAAAATTCTTTCTTCGCCTGTAACTGGTCCTTTAGGATCAGAAGCAGGGGAAGTAGCATAATATTCAGAGTCATAATAATCCCAACACCATTCATAAATGTTGCCGCTCATATCATATAATCCAAATGAATTCGGTAATTTTAAACCAACTTCATTAGGTGCATTTTTAGAATTTGAATTGGTCCAACCAATTTCAGAAATTGTTCCATAGAAATCAGAAATAGTTCCACCTCTACATGCGTATTCCCATTCAGCTTCAGTTGGTAATCTATAACCATTTGCATTCCAATTACAAGTAACAGTTTCACCATTAATTGTATAGCATTCTGT
The DNA here is from genome assembly GCA_903911805.1 of uncultured Ignavibacteria bacterium. Lineage (GTDB taxonomy): Bacteria > Bacteroidota > Ignavibacteria > Kapaibacteriales > UBA2268 > CAIWET01. The sequence continues at coordinate 3,550 of CAIWET010000372.1, forward strand.
TAGTTTTTCAATTTTGGATAATTGATTGCATAAATCGAGAGTTTTGAACCAAGTAATTTGGTCAACAGGAAATTTAGTTCCAACATATTTACTTGGATTTGAAATATTTCCATAAACAACCTTCCATTGTTCCTGAGTAATTTCATATTTAGCCATATAAAAATCATTGGAAATAGTAATTTTATGTTTTGGCAAATTATCCCAATCGTCAGTATCATCAGTACCCATATAGAATGAACCTTTGGGAATCAATACCATCGGAATTAAAGAACTAGATTGTTGAATAATATAGGATATTTCATTGCTGGTTTTTGTTCCAACAACAACTTTTAATTTACCAGAAGTAACACCAGTTGGAACTGTGCAAGTAATTAATGAGTCATTCCATATATCATAAGTCGAACAGTCAATACCATTCATATTAACGGTGCTTGTACCTTTGGAAGAACCAAAGTATTTACCCAAAAGAGTGATTTTCTGTCCAATAACAATTGTTGATATGTTCAAAATGTTAATAATTGGACTATTTGTTGTATTATCTGGCGGATCTACTGTTGTTGAATCACTTTTACAGGAAATAAATAAAAGCGAAAAAGTAAGAAATAAAGCAGAAAAATAACTGATTGGTTTAAGTGATTTCATAATTCTCCAAATTATATATTAATAAATACAATTATTATTATAAAATGAGGATATAA
>CAIWET010000373.1 GCA_903911805.1 uncultured Ignavibacteria bacterium
GCATATTGGGTTTTACTCTGCCTATATATGTTATCCATTGAGTAAACCATGCTAATACACTGTAAAATGCTATGACATTTGACAATGTCTTTGCATCATCAAATTGCAATTTTTCTATTTTCATTCCTTGTTTTAATGTATAATGAAATCTTTCTATTTTCCAGCGCTGAGTGTAATAGTCTAAATATTTTATTGCTGTCTGTATATCTTCTATGTGTTTATCTACAAGTAATACCCATTTAATTGCGTCTTTGACCTTGCCTTTTGTGTCTTTTCGTTCCTCAAGTTCTCTGGCATATACTACTCCCATTCTAACTGATTCAGGTTTGGATTTGCTTGACTTGCTTGGTAATATATTTATGTTGTCATAACTTACTACTAGGTCTATTGTCTCTTTTCGGTTTTCTCTGGATATTTCTACTTGTCTGTTTGCTTGGATTGCTAATGTTTCTATATAACTAAATAAGCTTGTTGGAGTATCTCCTTCTGACTTATACATATTTCTTGACTGACATGCCCTTATTAAAAGATGACAGTTCTTATGCCTTGGTTTTATCATATATTCATATATATCTGATTCTCGATCTCCTATTATCCATATCTCGTGCTTGTCTAATGGGATTTTCTTGTCTATTATATCAATAGGATCGAGCCATTTACTGCTTTCCTTTTCTTCTATCGGCTTATCTTTCCTTTGATGCTTCTTGCCAAATGTTGCAGGGTCTCGTGTCCATATCTTTTGGTTGAGGATTCCAAATGATAAACCTTCTTCTGAAATTATCATCGATGTATGAACTGCTAATCCATAATTCTTGCCTGTTGACCCTATATGGCCTAGGCCTTCAGTTGATCGATGGCTAGTATAATCCACAAATGTAGTGTCTTGTGGTATTAATAACACTTTCTCTTTCTTTATTCGCTTAAGTGTTTCTTCTAAATGACCTGCTTGTATCTTTTCTACTGTCATACGGTTATCCGAAAATATTCTACTTCCACATTGTCGCAAACATTTTCCACATGCTGACGAAAATGATTGACCTAAGTTATTAATAAGATTAATTGATATTTTCATTAAACTCTTTATGCAACGCTTATCCCAAATTTTGCACCTTTTAAACTCAAGCCTGATTTTGGCTAGCTCTTTATCAGTTTTCATAGTTCCCCCCACAAAATTCTGATTTTTTTCTTTAGCTCTTTTCTTCAATATTCTCAATACTTTAACGATTTTCTCTCTCTTTTATGCTACAGGATTAGTCTTGATAGAGGGGGAATCAAGAGAAATTTCTATATAATCACTTGCAGGATTGGGGGAGATTATAGTATTTGTTGATTGAGTTTCTTCTTGTACTGAAACAGGTACTTCGTCTAAGACAAACATCCAAGTATTTGTATCAAATTTTCCGGCACCTCCATACATTAATACCTTATTTGTATCGATTTTAGCCATTTTATGTCCAAATCTTCCAGATGGTCTATATGGTAAAAACAACTCTTTCCACTCTTTATATCTATAATCAAAATACCAGGTATTTGTATCGCCTGCTGGATTACTGTTACCAGTACCTCCAAATAGAACGACAATACCATCTCTGATATGTACCATTTCTGCTTCAGCTTTTGGATTAATATTTGACTTCAGATTTTTAAATTTTTCCCAATAAAATGTCCATTCACCCATATTATTTCCCCATTTCAATTCCCAAGTATCTCCAAATTCACCATGATCTGAATCCCAGCCACCAAACATTAAAATTGAATTATCTTTTATTGTTGTCATACTTAGGTATTCTCGGTTTAACCAATATGGTGGATTGCTAATAGTAGAATTTTTGAAATCTTCAAGTTTGTTTTTTTTATAATTATAAAAATATGTTTCTTCAGATGTTTTGGTAAGATGAAAATCTCCTGCAAATGAGATTATCAAACTATCATTAAATCTGGCAATTTTATGCCTGCACCTATTATCTCCTATTGAATCAAACGGATTATTCTTAACTTTAAACCAATTTAAACTATCTAAATTAAATATCCACAAATCTGAAAAACTAATAAATTTATCGAAATTCATTCCACCAAATAATAATATTTTATTTTCATCAATTTGAGTCATACTAAAATCTCTTCTTGGCGATGGAGCATCAGGGCAAAATATTTGAGTCCATTCTTTTGTTTTTAAATCAAAAATCCAAGTATCATTAGCATCTTGAAAAATATCTGATTTTTCACCTCCAAATAAGAGAACTTTATTTTTTCCAATTGGAGCCATATCATGCCTAAATCTTTGACCTGGATTATTTTGAGCTTCAATTTTTTCCCAGTGTCCAATTTCAGCAATACAAAATGAAGAAAAAACAATCAGTAAAATGCTGATTAATTGTATTCTTGATATAGTTTTGTCTATTGATAATAATATTTTATTCATTTTCATTGGAAATTTTTAATACTTTGTCAAAATCAGATTCATAAATTTGTTCTTGTATGAGATTGTATTTCAAATATTCACTTTCAGCAAATTCTTTGGCTATTTCAGTTCTAACAGCACCTGGATTATCTAATATTTCTTTATCATTAAATTTCAAGAATGCATCTAATTTTACTATCCAGTCCTTCATATACATTATTTTCTTGTTTTGGGCCTGTAATTCAGCATAATCTAGATACATTGTAACAATTAAATTCAATTCTTTGAGTTCATTTTCTTCCAAATAGTTTTTAGCAATGATAACGTCGGTTTTCCTAATTTTTCCTTTTGGAGCATTTTTCCAAGTAGTTAAACCCATATTTTCCTTTTTGGAATCAGCTCTATTCAAAATTAACTCAGAAGCTGTTTGCTTACTAATTGCCCAATGTAATTTATTCTGTACAGTAGCAAAAAAGGTTTTGGTAATGTTATTATTGGAATCATAATCAGCGCTACAATCAGCATAAATATCAGTTATTTTCTGATAAAATCTTCTTTCGCTTGATCGAATATCTCTAATTCTTGCAAGCTGTTCATCAAAGTAATCTTTACCAAATATAGTATTAGGATTTTTCAGACGTTCATCGTCCATTGTAAATCCTTTGATTATAAATTCTTTCAATCGCTCTGTAGCCCAGATTCTAAATAAAGTTGCTTCTCTAGAACTTACTCTATATCCTACTGAAATAATTGCATCAAGGTTATAAAATTTAGTAAGATAATTTTTGCCATCATTTGCAGTATGTGCAATTTTTGCACATACTGATGTTTCCTGCAATTCTTCTTCAGCAAAAATATTCTTCAGATGTTTAGTAACAACGCTTCTATCAACACCAAATAGTTGGGCTATTTTTTCTTGAGTTAACCAAATATTTTCATCTTTTAAATAAATCTCAACATTTACTTTCCCATTTGGAGTAGTATAAAGTAGAAATTCAGTGAATGTATTATTTAAAGCTATTTTATTGTTTTTCTTTGCCATAGTTTTTACAAATTAATTATAAAAATGAATCTACATCTTCACAAACTTCTCGAATTTATCACCAATTTTGATGAAATACACACCAATAGGAAGATTTGAAATATCGATCTTTAAGCCCCTCCCTTCAAGGGGAGGGGTTTGGGGTGGGGTAAATTCAATGCCGAGGGAGTTATATATTTTAACCAGATTCTTCGCTTCGTTCAGAATGACGGAATTAGATGCCGCATCAAGTGCGGCATGACTTACAATTATATAATCACTTGCAGGATTTGGGGAGATATTAATCAAATTCTCAACTGAATTATCGTTCACATCGGTAGAATTAGTGATTTGATAGATTTTTCCATTTGCTGAACCAACAAACAAATCACCTTTAGCTTTACTAAATGTAATGCAATAATCATTGATGAATGAATTATATTCCTTATTTATTGAGCCATCTGGGTTGATACTATAAAAGTATTTCCCATAAATCAAATAGGCTGATTCACCCAATGTGCGTAATCCATAGTATTGAAATTTCTTTGCATCGGCAGTTGATAAATCTATTGGCAAAACGTTTACGTCATTGCTTCCATTTTTCTTTAAAAATAAGTAATAATTAGTATTCGCAGGCTGCATTCCTAAACCAAAAACACTATTTCCATCAGTTGTTGCGAGAAATGGTATTCGATAATCTTCTAGTAATAATGTGAAATCCTGAAATGAATAATTTAAAATTGATATTCCAAATGTTGTTGATACTGCATACATACCATCTGCTTCGGTGATATTAAAAACTAGACCTTCTGAGAAAACTTTGATTACATCCCAGTTTAAACCATTATCCTTAGAAATTAATATCATATTTTTGCAAGGTAAAAGAATATTCCCAAAAGAATCTTCATAAAAATTCATTGAATAGGTGTATGAAAAATTTTCGAATGCATTTATCCAAGATTCACCTTTATCGGTTGAACAATATATCCGATCGCTTACAGATATTAATAAATTGCCTGATTTTGTTTTAAATGATGATTTAAATGGTTGGTCTGTTGATATTCTTGGAAGACCTAAAATTCTTTTCCAAGTTTTACCTGCATCTGTAGTTTTGAATGAAACGCCATCTGGAATTCCAATAACATAGCTATCTTTGGAAATATTAATCAAAGAAGAAATTTTTATATAATCCAAACCTGAATTTATTTCTTTATAAGTTTTAAAATCATCTTTTGTTGATAATAGTCCTAATGCATTATCA
>CAIWET010000374.1 GCA_903911805.1 uncultured Ignavibacteria bacterium
AGTTTTTATTTAATAAGAAAATAAGTTTAATATTATGGAAAATTTTAAAGTTCTAATCACTGATGATTCTTTTATTGCGAGAAGAAAAATTGGAAATTTTCTCAAATCAATTAATTTTGAAGTTGATGAAGCCACTAATGGATTAGAGGCATTTGAAAAAATTAAAGTCAGTAATTATGATTTAATAATTTTGGATTTATTGATGCCAGAATATGACGGATTATGGCTCTTAGAGCAGTTGATTGCTGCCAATATTACAATTCCTGTAATTGTTATTTCTGCAGATATTCAGGAAACATCCAAAGAAAAAGTGCTTTCCTTAGGTGCTTCTGCATTTTTAAATAAACCTCCTAAAGATAATGAATTAAAAATCACTCTAGCTAAAGTATTAAATATTAAAGAGTTATCAAATGACTAAATTATCTGAATATCAAATAGACGCGATTCAAGAGTTAATCAATCTCGGAGTTGGAAGAGCAGCTTCATTGCTTAATAATATTTTAAACCGACACGTTATACTAACAGTCCCTTCAATTAAAATGATTAGTGTATATAGCCTTGTCGACGAGTTCAATAACGACTCAATTGGAAAAGTATCTTGTGTTGATTTGAAATTTAGAGGGAGTATTAAAGGTTCTTCTAAGCTATTTTTTCCATCTGAATCTGTTGCACAATTTGTTAGTATTTTTGCCCCTGACGAAGATCCGAATGATTTTGTTGATGAATTACGTATGGGGACACTTGTTGAAATTGGCAATATTGTTCTTAATTCTTTAATTGGATCTTTGAGCAATCAACTAAAAATAGATTTGATTTATTCAATCCCACAATATATTGAATTTAATGGAAATGTAAATGATTTTAAAATAGAAGATCCCGAAAATAGCAGTTTTATTCATGCTAAGACTCAATTTAAAATAAATGATATGAATATTGATGGTAGTTTTGTTCTATCTTTAGAAATTGGATCTTTTAATCAATTCATAACACTAGTTGATAAAATGATTGAAAGCTATTAATATGAAATCTTTAATAAATTTTGGAATTTTAGAAGATCTACCTATAGGGATTTGTATTATTGATAAAAATTATAAAATAATTTATTGGAATGATACTTTAGCAACTTGGACTAAAAAAGCTATTGAAAAGGTCTTAAATGTTGATTTAAGAGCTATTTTCCCTAAAATTAATGATATTCATTATTCTTCTAGACTTAATGATTTATTTATGGGGGGACCACCAGTTATTTTTTCCTCGCAAATCCATAATCATATTTTTTCTGCTTTTACTCCTCATAATGAATTAAGGATTCAAAATGTAGTTGTTTCTGCAATTCCTTCTGATATTGAAAATGAGTTTTACGTTATGTTTGCGGTTACAGATGTTACCGAAATTACACATAGAAATAATGAATACCGTAAACTAAAAGTAGAGGCTGAAAATAGAGCTCTTGAAATTTCTAAATTAAATGATAACCTAAAAGAAGTAAATGCTCAAAAAGATAAGTTTTTCTCTATAATTTCTCATGATTTAAAAAGTCCTTTTAATGGTTTTCTTGGTCTTATTTCTTTATTAAAACAAAATATATCTGAGTTTTCAATTGAAGAAATATCTGAGATGATTGATCTAATGGATAAATCTGCAAATTCTGTTTGGGAACTTTTAGAGACTTTATTAGAATGGGCACGTTCTCAAACTGGAAAAATTCCATTTAATCCTGATTATCAGCAATTATCTGATATATTACAGCAACAAATATATTTATTTAGCACAGTTGCTGATAATAAAGAAATACATTTAATTTCTGAAATTGAAGATACATCAATAATTTCATATTTTGATTACAAAATGATTGAAACTGTTGCTAGAAATCTTGTTTCAAATTCTTTGAAATTTACTGAAAAAGGTGGAACTATTATTCTCAAAATTGAGAGTAAAGAAAATGATGTTATTTTCTCAGTAATTGACAATGGTGTTGGTATCTCTGAAGCAAATCTCGAAAAATTATTTAGAATTGATACACAAGTAACCACATTGGGCACATCTAATGAAAAAGGTACTGGTTTAGGACTTATTTTGTGTAAAGATTTCGTTGAAAAAAATGGTGGAAAAATTTGGGTGGAAAGTGAATTAGGCAAAGGAACCAAATTTAGTTTTTCTTTACCTAAAGTAGAAATTGAAAATTAATTATTTTTTTGTAATTTTTTCCCATTTTTTTCGTTAATTATATATTATATGAATTTAAATTTGGTACAGAAAAATGGAAATTAGATTTTCAGAAGCAGAATTAAAAGAAATAGAGCAACATAAGTCAAAATATCCTAATCCAAAATCAGCATTAATGCCTGTACTTTGGATGGCTCAAAACAAATGGGGATGGCTTTCTAACGAAGTTATGCAGTATGTTGCTGATTTGTTAAATCTTACTTATGCCCACGTTTTGGGTGTAGCCACTTTTTATACAATGTATTTTAAAAAACCAATGGGCAAATACCATGTTCAGGTATGTACCAATGTTTCTTGTATGTTGCATAAAGGTGACGAAATGTTTGAGCAAGTGTCTAATAAATTAGGAATTGGACACAACGAAAGAACAAGTGATGGACTTTTCTCATTAGAGGAAGTTGAATGTATGGGAGCTTGTGGTGGTGCACCAATGGTAGCAATAAATGAAGATTTTTATGAAAAAACCAATATTTCTTTTGTAAGCAAAATGTTAGATGAGTTAAAATAAAAATGAATAAATTATTCAAAATAAGTAATATTTCATTTAAGATGCTATTAATTGCATCTATTTCTTATTTTGTACATTATTTATCCAATGGATTGATATTTTCATATCTTTCATTAAATCCATCTCTGATAATTAATGATTTTCAAATCTGGAGAATTATCACTTTTCCACTAGCTGGAACAAGTGTAGAAAGTTATATTCTATTTTTTATTACTTTTACGATGATTTCCCCAAATTTAGAAAAATCTTTTAAAAAGCCCTTTTATTTATTATTCATTTCATTGTTGATTTGCTTGCACGGAGCTATATCAATAATTTTGAATTATAATACTAATATTAATTTTTTCGGTTCTGAAGGTATTTCGTTTTTTGTAATTTCTTTATTTGTATTTATCAATTTCAAAAAGAAAATACAGTTTTCTAAGCTTAACCCAATTAAAACTCCAAAATTTGCTTTGTCAATTATTGCATTTTGGTTGATTTCGGTTGTAGCTCATTCGTATTTATTCAATGATTCAAATATTCTTTATATTTCCGGATTCTCCGGATTATTTGGTATTATCTCTGCATTATTGATTTTTGGAGAAATGAAAATTATTGAATATGTCAAAAACAGGAATAAGAAAATAGTAGAGCCAATAATTGAAATTCCAAGACCTGAAGAACTCGCAATGGCTTATTCTCAACCAAAATTTGAAAAAAGCAGATTTAATAAATTCTTTAATACTCATCATTCCAATGACGGATTATTTGATGATGAAGATTTCACTGAAGATCATTTGAATTCTATTCTTGACAAAGTAAATGAGCAAGGATTGGATTCATTATCAGAATATGAAGTTGAATATCTAAAAGAGTATTCTCAACGAATTAATTAAAATCTATCAATAAAATCACTTGAAAAATTAGAATTTAAAATTTAAAAAACTATAAATTAAGGAAAAATAATGCCTACTAAAAATGATTTATTAAACCCTGATATGCTTGTTGAGCATTTTGATATCAAGAAATTCAATTCAATCGAATTAATTGATATGATGGGAAAAACTGCGTTCCAGGCTAGAAATCTCCATAGAGCTGCAAACATCCTCGATATGATGATGAAAGAAGAAGGATGTGTTGTATTTTTAACACTTGCTGGTTCACTAATTAGCGCTGGTATGCAAAAAATCATTGTTGATATGATTGAAAATAAAATGATTGACGCTATTGTTTCTACTGGAGCAAATATCGTAGATCAAGATTTCTTTGAAGCTTTGGGCTTCAGACATTATCAAGGAACTCCATTCGTGGATGACAACGAATTAAGAGATTTGATGATTGATAGAATTTACGATACTTATATCGACGAAGAAGAATTAAGAGTTTGCGATATGACTATTGCTGAAATTGCTAATTCTTTAGAGCCAAGAGCTTATTCTTCAAGAGAATTTATCCGCGAAATGGGTAGATGGCTTGTATTGAATAATAAAGGCGAAGGATCAATTGTTAGAACTGCATTTGAACACGGTCTTCCAATTTTCTGTCCAGCATTCTCTGATTGTTCTGCTGGCTTTGGATTAGTTCATCATCAATTCCATACAAAAGGACCAAAAGTATCTATTGATTCAGCTAAAGATTTCTTAGAATTAACTAAAGTGAAAATCAATTCAAAAGAATCTGGTTTATTTATGATTGGTGGCGGTGTTCCTAAAAACTTTACTCAGGATGTAGTAGTTGCTGCTGACATTTTGGAAGTAGAAGCTCCAATGCACAAATATGCAGTTCAAATCACAGTTGCTGACGAAAGAGATGGCGGATTGTCTGGTTCAACACTAAAAGAAGCTTCTTCTTGGGGTAAAGTTGAAACAACATACGAACAAATGCTTTTCAGTGAAGCAACAATTACAATGCCTTTAGTAGCATCTTATGCATACCACAAAGGTAATTGGAAAAACAGAACAGAAAATCGCTTTGCTGATTTATTAGACAAAGAAGATTAATTTTTTCCTTTACTTTTATAAGTAAGGGAAATAAAATAGTGGAATATTATTTATAAAGACAGGTCTAATGACCTGTCTTTTTCATTTAAATGGTAAGTCAATCCTACAAAAGCAGTGATCTAGGTTAAGAATTTCTTCCATTTCAAATCCTATCCTAAAGAGATTATCTCAAGTATAAAATATTTGTGTGTTGTCATTCTGAGCAAAGCGAAGAATCCAGAAAAGCAACGACTTACGAGATTTCTGGATTTCTCACTTCGTTAGAAATGATCCTTATGAGACAACACCTTTAAAATGAAAAACTTAGTAGCTCATTCATCCTTGAATGAGTGAATGCGAAGCATTCAAATATATGCCGTCAAACTAAACTAATGCAAAGAATCTCATTTTTATATTTTTGTATATTATTTCGCACTTTATGCGGAATCCATCTTATTCTTCATAAAAAGCTTGGGAAAAAAATAATGGAATATTATTTGCAGAGAAAAGTCTACTAACCTATCTTTTTTTTGTATAATTATGGATATAATCTACAAATTTGCCATTCATTTTCAATCAATTCATATTTTATGCGGTCGTGTAAACGGCTGTCTCTTCCCTGCCAAAATTCAATTGCTGTTGGGATTAATCTATATCCTCCCCAAAAAGGTGGCAATGGAACGTGAGTTTTATATTTTGCCATTAAAAAAGCAGCATCTTTTACTAAAATTGTTCTGCTCTTCAGTAATTGACTTTGCTTCGAAGCCCAAGCTCCAATTCTGCTTGTATATGGGCGAGTTTGGAAATAATCATCTGATTCTTCAAAAGTAATTTTCTCAATAATTCCTTCAATTCTGATTTGGCGCTCTAATTGGTCCCAATAAAAAAGCAAAGAGGCATTAGGATTATTCGCAATTTCGTTTCCTTTTCGGCTTTCGTAATTTGTAAAGAAAATAAATCCTTTATCATCTAATTTTTTTAATAATAATACTCTTGAAGAAGGCTTGTTTTCGTTAGAAACAGTTGATAACACCATTGCGTTTGGCTCAAGCATTTCAGCTTTTATAGCTTCATCAAACCATTTTTCAAATTGTATGAAAGGATTGAGATTCACACTCGATACTTTTAATTCTG
>CAIWET010000375.1 GCA_903911805.1 uncultured Ignavibacteria bacterium
ACACCATCAATTAGAACACCAACAAAGAATCGATAATGTTAATCAACGAAATTAAACCAAACCCAAACAATCCTAGAATTATAAAGGATGTTAAGTTTAAACAACTTGTAAAGTCAATCCAAGATTTCCCCCAAATGCTTGAACTCCGCCCAATTGTGATTGATGAAAACAATATGGTATTAGGTGGAAATATGAGATTAAAGGCTTGTATTGAAGCTGGGCTTAAAGATGTGCCTGTTAAACAAGCAAAAGACCTGACCGAAGAACAAAAGAAAGAATTTATTGTTAAAGACAATGTAGGCTACGGAGAATGGGATTGGGATGACCTAGCAAATAATTGGGATGCACAGGAACTTACTGATTGGGGTTTAGATATAACAAACTTTGATTCAAATATTAATTTAGATGAATTCTTTGGTGAAGCAGAACCTGAATCCATTGACGGGAAAAAAAAATTAATTCTTGAATATACAGAAGAAGAATATAATTTAGTTAAAGACGAATTGCTTAAACACGGTAAAACACCTGAAGCAGCAGTATTTAATTTATTAGGTTTATGAAAATATATTTAGCAGGTTACAAAACTATAGAAAAGCATTATAATCAATCCACAAAAGATATTTATTTATTGTCTTCTTTTTGGGAACATAAGAACGGGAAATATGGAGAATATGTTTTACAAGATAAGCACATATTAGATAGTGGTGCTTTTACTGCTATAAATGATAAAACAGGTAAATATAAAAATTATGACTGGAATAATTATTTAAAAAAATATATTGATTTTATAAAAATAACTAAACAAAAATTGTTCTTTGAATTAGATATTGATTGTGTAGTTGGATTAAAAAAAGTAGAAGATTATAGAAAACAAATTGAAGATGCAGTTGGTATAGCCCCTATTGTTTGTTGGCATCAAAATAGAGGTCCTGATTATTTTATTAAATCGTGCGAAGATTATCCTTATGTAGCATTAGGTACAACTCTTGCGTCAAATATTGGGAAAAAAATAAGAAAAAATCCTGAAATTTTAAATTGGTTTATAAATAATGCACATAAAAATAATGCTAAAATACACGGTCTTGGTTTTACTTCTGCACCTTGGTTAGCTAAATTAAAATTTGATAGCGTAGATAGTACAACTTGGAATGTAGGGGGTAAATTCGGGAATGTCATAATGTTTGACAAATATGGGTTCCCAACTCAAAAGTATAAAGATGATAATAAAAGAGTTAAAGATTCTAATGGATTAAATGTATTTAATTTTAATCAATGGGTCAAATTTCAAAAATATGCAGAAAATAATTTATAATATGAAAAAAGCAGTTATTTTATTTAGTGGTGGGCAAGATTCAACAACTTGCTTATATTGGGCAAAACAAAATTTTACTGAAATATATGCTATAGGTTTTGATTATGGTCAAAAACATAAAATAGAAATCGAAGCAGCACAAAAAATATGCGATAAAGAAAATATCAATTATAAAATATTTGATATAAAAAATTTATTAAATGTAAATAATGAAACTAATTTAAGAATTACAGAAGGAAGAAATACTTTATTTTTAACTTTAGCTGGGATTTATGCAAAATCTTTAGGCGTAACTGATTTAATAACAGGAACTTGTCAAATGGATTTTAATGACTATCCTGATTGTAGAAGGAAATTTATAGATAGTATTCAATTAACTTTGTCTTTAGGTATTGATATAGATTTTAGAATACATACCCCATTAATGTATTTAACAAAGGCAGAAACTTGGAAAATGGCTAAAGATTTGAATATATTAGACATTATAATAAATGACACAAGAACAGATTATAATGGTTCAGATATTTTTAACGAATGGGGTTATGGAGTTAATGATAATCACGCAACTGAATTAAGAGCAAAAGGATATTACGAAGCAAAACAAAACAACTGGATATGATAACAGCAGAAAGATACCACGACATCAGTGTAGGACATAGAGTCGCTGGACATGAAAGTAAATGTAAATATTTACACGGACACAATTACAGAATACATTTTGTAGTTGCTGCACCTGAATTAGATTCTATTGGAAGGGTAATGGATTTTTCAGTTATAAAGGAAAAATTATGTATGTGGTTGGAAGATAATTACGACCACAAATTTCTTATGTGGGAACACGACCCATTACTTGAACAAATGAAAGCGGTAGATGTATTAAGTATTGTAATTACTGAATTTAATCCAACTGCTGAAAATATTGCAAAGCATCTAGTAGAACAAGTTGCAATTTATCAATTATCAGGAACAGGATGTATTTTAATTGAATGTAGAGTTGAAGAAACTAGAAAATGTTTAGCTACATATAAAATAAAATTATGAAATTAGCAATTAGCGAGGTATTTTACTCTATACAAGGTGAAGGACCTACAACAGGCTACCCAGCAGTATTTGTTAGACTTGGAGGTTGCAATTTAATGTGCGGTGGTGAAGGAACACAAAAAGATAGTAAATTACATAGTGGAGCAACTTGGAGATGCGATACTATTGAAGTATGGATGAAAAGCAAATCAAAAGAGTTTAAAGATATATTGCCCGAAGATTGTATAGAAGCAATAAAAAAGGGTGCTAATTTAATTATAACTGGAGGAGAGCCATTAATGCAACAAACTAATGTTATTGAATTTATAAAATATATTAAAGAAGAATATAGTAAAAATTGTTATATAGAAATAGAAACAAATGGTACAATTGCTCCAATACCAGAAATATCTCAACTAATCAATCAATGGAATTGTAGTCCTAAATTATCAAATAGTGGGATGCCTAATTTTAAAACATATAATACAAATGCAATATGTAAATTAAATCGTTTAAATACTGCTTTTAAATTTGTTATTGATACTGATATGGATTGGGTTGAGATTAAGAAATTTTATTTTGATATAATAGACCATAAAAAGATATGGTTAATGCCATCAGGTAGCAATCAAGAACAACTTATAAAATCAAAAGAAATAGTAGCAGAAATTGCAAAAAATAATTATATAAAATTTACTAATCGTTTACACATAGAAATATGGAACAAAAAAACAGGGGTTTAGAATACGAAATTGATAGTCCTGAATGGCACTTTAAACAAATCTTAAATCATTTAGGAGAAGATACTTCAAGGGAGGGGTTGATAGAAACACCAAAAAGGTACATAAAATTTATGCGTGAATTTCTTGAACCTAAAGAATTTAATTTTACCTGCTTCGATGCAGAAGGTACTGATGAAATGATAATACAAACTAATATTCCATTTTATTCTTTATGCGAACATCATACTGCTCCGTTCTTTGGCTTTGCTTCAGTTGCTTACATACCAAACGATAAAATAGTAGGGTTATCTAAATTAGCTAGAACTGTTGACCTTTTTGCTAATAGATTTCAAAATCAAGAAAGAATAACAACTCAAATAGCAGACAAATTACAAAAAGAATTAAATCCTAAAGGTGTAGCAGTTAGTTTAAAGGCACAGCATTTATGTATGTGTATGAGAGGAGTTAAGAAGCACGATACTTGGACAATAACAAATAAAATGACTGGTTCATTTAAAGAAGATTTAAATTGTAGACAAGAATTCTTAAACCTAATAAAATAGAAGTTACCTTTGTAATTCAGTGAAAATTCAGTGAGTATGGCAAATGAACAAAATCTAAAACCGTTTCCAAAAGGAGTATCAGGAAACCCAGCAGGGAAACCTAAAGGAGTTGAACATAGCAAAACAAGACTATTGCGTTTACTTCAATTAGTTACCAAAGT
>CAIWET010000376.1 GCA_903911805.1 uncultured Ignavibacteria bacterium
AAAATAATAACGTTTTCGTTATTGCAGCCTGCAGTCATACAAGACTGCCACTATGTATAAAGCAAAAAATGTTATTTATTTTTGTAAAGTGTAATTTTTATAATTTTAAAAACCTTCGGGAACTTATGAATTTTGCAAGAAATAAGCAGCAAGAGGAAATTTGTCATAATATTGATTTTAACAATTTCAAAGAAAAAACTAAAAGCATATTATTGATTAATGAACCGTTCGGAACGGGGAAAACGCATTTTATCAATAATTTGATAAATAAAATAGAAAAAGAGAAAATTGTAGATATTTTGATTACTTTTCAAAATGAAGAAAAGGCATCATTTTTTACAGAAGTATTTGCAGGAACTAATATTAGATTTGTTAGCCATAGCGACCAGAGCGTATTGAGCTTTAACGAAACTAATTTTAATTTCAATCAATTTAATGAAATTCTGAATGATTTAAAAAAGACCAATACTGAGCTTTTTTTGAGACTTACTAATTTTTTAATTTTGAAGTCATCGTCTCAATATTTTTCTTTTCAAAATTCTCATAAACCAGATAATGAAAAAGATATTTTAATTGAAGCAATCAGTGAGTTTATTCCGCAAAAAGGAATTCAAAGATTAATTTTTGAATCCGGAAGAGTGGTAATCGAATCATTTATTGTTGATTTATTGAATACTTTTTATCCAATCAAAGATTCAAATACTCATTTAGAGGATTTTGTTGGCAAAGTACAAAAGCCAAATATAACCTTAATTTTGGATGATTATGAATCAATAGGATATTGCATCAATAAATGGTTAATTCACGATTTCTTCTATTATGCATTCAAAGCAAAATTAGAAGAATTTATTACTTATGATTTAAAAGGAATCAGCGGAGATTTAAAAGTAGCAGATTTCTTTGATTTCAATTTTGTTATTTCTACTAGAGAGAAATTACAATCAGTAGAGAAATACAATGATATTCATCATTATGAAGATATAATCCATAGAATTGACTTCCCAAGTTTAACAAAGCCTGAAATTCTTGATTTTATTTACAAATCGCAAATTAATACAGCTGAAAATCAGTTCCCATTTGATAAATTCTCCAAAGGAAATCTCTTTTTACTGAATTTATTAGTGGAGCAATACAGAAAATCAAATCAAGATCCAGATTTGAATTTTGTTATTAATAAAGCTTCTGATTTAATATTAGAATTTCAATCGTCCGAGCATAAAGAATGGATAAAAGCAGCTTGTCATCTTGAAATAGTTGAAGAACAGGGCTTAAGATGCTTCCAACATATTGGTTCTGATTTCAGATTAGTATATGAATATATTAAATCTTGTTCAGATATTCTTGTTGAGTCTTCTTTGGCTAAAGGAATAATTGAAATTGATCCAATAGTAAAAGAATTTTTAAGAAAATCTTTGAAAATAGATTCGATACAAACATCTATTGAATATGAAAATATCGTAAAAAGTTATAATGATATTAAAGAAACTCTGAAAAGGCTTAAATACGAAGAACTAGAGGCAGTAAGGGATTTAACTTACTTCAGAAAAATCAATCTTGATATAACAACAGAAAGAGATATAGCTAATAATCTTGAAATTGTAAAAAAATTAAAAGAAAATTATCCAGAGTGGTTTATTTCAAACAAGCATTCAGTAAGTTTAAGTGCAAATGTATTGAGTGATTTGAAGAAATTCAATTTAATGATTGACTTTGAAAATAAAAAAAGCAAAGAAGAAAAATCCAAAAAACTTTGGGAAGATTATTCTGATTATTTAAAAAGTGAATTAGTCGAAACTGATAAGCAAATTAGTACCTTAAGTTTGCAATCAAAAGATATTAATAAAGGTGTTGTAACCAATAAACAGCAATATGAAGACCACCAACGCGGTATAATGGAAAAGGAAAATAAATTAATTGAATTAAAAAAGAGATTATCTACTTTTTCTACAACAAAACCATTAACTGCAGCATTAACAAATATTGGATTAGCATTGTTGGTTATAATTATTTCGTATGTTTTTCCTAAAATCTTTGAAAATATTGAAAATGAAAATTCAATTTTAGCAATTCAAATTATTTTATATCTTTTAGCTGCAATTTTCTTTGGATTTAGTGGAATATTTATTTACAAATTAATTCAAATTTATAAGAGTAATTCTATTATTACTGAGCTAACGCTTTATATCCAAAAAACTGAGGAAGAAAGAGCTTTACAGCAAGAAGAAATGCGCCGAATTAATCAGGAAAAAGAAATGATCCCTAGGAAAATAGATGACATTGGGATGCAAATTGCTAATCTGAGGGATAAGACAAAAATCTTGAATGAAAAGCTAAATGATATTTTTATTTAAATTTAATATTTCAATAAAAAAATAGGCTTCTTATCAAAATGTCATTTCGAACGAAGTGAGAAATCTAGATACCTTCGAAGTTGTAGATTATCTGGATTCTTCGCTTTGCTCAGAATGACTAAACATTAATCATTTTGTGATTTTGAAACAACTTCATTTTTTTGATTGAAAATAGAATAGTTGTGATTTGAAAGTATGAATTTTTTACTTAAAGATTCTTAACTTAATTTTTTATTCCTGCTGAACATTGTTTTAATTCTTGTTATATCATTAATTGATATAATTTTAAATGCTACTAAACCACCACAATAAGCAATCATTATTAAAGTTTTAAAGAAAAACTTCATCATTATAGTTAAATTAGATGGCACTAATGTATTAATCCAATAGAATGCTGCAGTTATAGCCATTACTTTGCCCACAGCGATCCAATTGTATTTGATTGGATAAATTCTCTGCAAGAAATAATAAATCACTCCAGCAGCAATAACATACGAAAATAGGGTAGCCCAAGCAGCTCCCTGATATCCAAATACTGGAACTAAAGTATAATTGAGTATAATTTTTGAAACTGCTGCAATTCCAATTGAGATTGGTAAATACTTTGTTTGCTTTTCAATATGAAATCCAGCTGCTAGATTTGCATAAATTCCATTAAAAAAGTAACCAAATAGAATTATAGGAATAATGAACATTCCTTCGTAATATGCAGGATTAACAAATCTTCCTCCTACAAATGGCATTCGGGCAATAATATCCATATAACAAACTGTAATCATAAAAACGAATCCAGCTGCTAAAGTGAAATAATTTAAAACTTTAGCGAATAATTCTTTGGCATCTTTATCTTCCCTATGATTCAGATAAAATGGTTTCCACGCGTATTCAAATACAGCAACAGTAAGCATCATTGTAATTCCAAGACGAAATCCAAGACTGTAATTCGCAAATTCATTTACCGAAACGAGTGATTTTAAAATTGGTCTATCAACTACTTGAAGTAGGATAGCAGATAAACTCGCTGGAACAGTCGGAAAACCAAATAACATCATCTCTTTGAAAAGTTTTAAATCAATCTTCCAAGAGAAATATTTAAAGATCTCAGGCAAAAAGATAAAAACTCCAATTAAATTTGTTATAACTTGAGAAATTAAAACTCCTTTTGCACCAGTTTTAAATACAACAACTAAAACAATATTTAAAGTTACAGCAATAATAATCAGGAAAAATCTGGTATAAGCGAATCTTTTTGCTCTTCTTGTCATTCTAAGAAGTGCATAAGGCACCATCACCATAGCATCAAACAATGAGATAAGCAATGCCATCAGGAATATATAATTCCTGTCGGGTAAGTCAGTTACCATTGGCGAAAAGAAATCGCCAAAAACTAATAAAATTACAATCGTTGTTGCCGCAAGTCCAACAATAGAGAAATAGGAATGTGTAAATACTTTTTTGTTATTCTCAAAATTATCAGATTTGAAAAAACGCATAAAAGCTGGTTCCATACCAAAAGAAAACACCACATTTATGATTGCAATGAGTGCAAAAATATTTGTAATATCCCCAAATTCCTGTTTAGATAAATAATTGGTATAAAGAGGCGTTAAAAGGAAGGTAAGAAACCTTCCGATTATCGTAAAACTGCCGTAAATCATAGTATCTCCGGCGAGAGATTTTATTCTGCTTTTGGTAGATGACATTAACTTACTTTTGGTTGGCTAATTAGATTCCAAACCTTCATTTTAAGCTCTTGAATATTCATATTGGCAACTGCTGAAATCATCATTGGCTCAATTTTGTCTGTTGTGAATTTAGTTTTCATCAACTTTTTGTATTGAGTAGGATCAAGGCAATCCACTTTGCTAATGCAAATTATAATTTGTTTCTTTAAAATTTTTGGATTGAATTTCTTTAATTCATTTTTCAAAATTTTGAAGTCACTTTTAACATCTTCTGATGTTGCATCTAATAAAAATATTAGAAGTTTTGTTCTTTCTACGTGCCTTAAGAACTGGATGCCGAGACCCTTGCCGTCAGAAGCTCCTTCAATTAATCCGGGAATATCAGCAACAGTATAATTCATATGGTCGCCAATTTGGACAATTCCGAGATTTGGAATTAATGTAGTAAATGGATAATCTGCAATTTTTGGCTTCGCAGCAGAAATAACTGAAATTAGAGTAGATTTTCCTGCATTAGGAAATCCAACTAATCCTACATCAGCAATTAGTTTTAATTCTAATTTAACTTCAAGCTCTTGTCCAGGAGTACCTTCGTCAGCATATCTTGGAGCTTGATTAGTAGGAGTGCAAAATTCCGAGTTTCCTCTGCCGCCTCTTCCAGATCTAGCAACAATTGCTGATTCATATGGTTCAACCAAATCTGCAACCAAATCATCTGTTAGAATTTCTTTAATAAGGGTACCACAAGGAACCTTAATAATTAAGTCTTCAGCTGAGCGACCAGTGCAATTATATTTTTCACCTGGGCCTCCATCTTTAGCTTTATAAACTCTTTTATAATGAAAATCAAGTAAAGTCGAAAGTTGTGGATCAGTCTGAAAAATAACATTTCCACCATTTCCTCCAGAGCCACCATCTGGTCCACCTTTGGGAACGCCCTTTTCTCTTCTAAAACTAACGTGTCCTCTGCCACCATCACCTGCTTTTACGTAAATCTTCGCGTGATCTATAAAATTCATTGTTTATTCAAACCTTTTCTTGATACAATTAATAAATTCTTCCTTAATGTCGGATTCGGCCTCTATTTTATTTGAATTTAGATAATTTTCCAGATATCCGATTGCTTGATCAGCATAATCGCAAGTATCCATAATTTCTAATGTTTTGCGATAAGCAGTATCATTTAATAAAAATATATTGAAAATAAAATTCTCTTTTTGAGTATTAGTAATAAAACTATCCATAGTGACTGGCTTATATTCAAATGAGGCATTTTGAATATCTTCAATTAATGTAATTTCATTAAAATAATGAGATTCCCTTAAATCGATTGGCTTTTTGGTGAAATAATTTGTATCATCTTCCTCAACTTCAAATTTCAAATTAATCATCAATTCATCATTCATAAAATCTGAACTTAAACTTTCATCAAGATGGATATACTCACCACCTTCGTTATTGAATCCAAAATTTTCATCTAATAATTGTTCGTCTAATCCTAAAATATGATCTTCATTATCAGATTCAAGATTATGCATACCAGTTACCAAATCGTCATCTTTTAATTCAGTTAAATCTGTGTACATTAGTGGTTGACTAGAAGGAAAGTTAGAAATATTATTTAAATTATTAATTTCACTTAAAGTGTCAATCATTTCGTTTGAATATTCTTCCAACCTTAAATCATTATTAATATCATTTAAATCAATTTCATCAAGATATGAAGAAATGCTCTGGCTTGGTGCATTCAAATCAACTGCATCTTCCAGAATAACTTCTTTTTTAATTGATTCCAATTCTGAATTTACTTTAAAAACTTCATTATCAATATCTAAATCAGATTCTACAATTTCTTCTATATCGATATTGAAATCTGTTTCAAAAAAATCTGTTAAATCCAAAATATCTTTAGAATCTGAAATTGAAATATTTTCTTCAATTTTATCTGATTCGCCATTAGTTTCAATCTCAATTTCAATAAATTCTTCATTTACCTGATCATCCTTCAAATCAATGATGTCATCTGATTCATTGATGGAATTGATATCAAATTCTTCAAAATTTTCAGAATCGATATTTGGTTCCAAATTCAAATCTTCAATTTCAATATCTTCTTCATTCAATTCTTTGAATGCTGCAATATCATCAATTTCAATTTCATCGATTAATCCATCACCAATAATATTTTCTTCATTGTTATCAGAAATAATATCATCTTCAAAATTCTGTTCGAGATTAGTATTAGCTAAATTTTCTTCTATGTTTTCGTTCAATTCGCTTAAATCTTCAGAATCTGTTAATTCTACTTCTTCAAAATCATCCAAATCGGAGATTGTCTCTAGATTTAAATCTGATAAATCTAAGTCTAAATCTTCTTCAACATTATCTTCTTCAATTTCTGATAATTCTGTTTCAACAATATTCTCAATCTCATGCGAATTTTCGTCATCATTTAATTCTTCGGAATTGATTAAATCTTCAGTAATATTATCCAATTTATCTGTCAAAGCTTCAATTTGAATTTCGTTAAGTTGGTTATTAATTGAACTTTCATTAAAGTCCTTTAAATCAGTTTCAATTATTTCTTGCTCAAAATCTACTGTTGAAGTTTTGAAATTGTTGTCATTGTCTTCTAATATAGGATATTCTATAAACTCTTGCTCATCTTGGAATTTTTTATATTCAGGATTTTCCTCAAAATGCCTTACCAAATCATTTAATACATTTAATAAATCTTTTTTGGTGAATTCATCAATGTTATTTTCAGTGGAATATAATTGAAGCCCTTTTAAAACTGGGATTAGACCTTTATCATCCAAGAATATCAATAAAGCATCCAAAGGAAGAGTAAATTCAATTTCTGGATTATCCGAAGGATTAAAAATCTCAAATAATGGGTCTAACGTATTAATAAAATCGTCAGGTGAAATTGAATAAACATAGCTGTCGTCAGTTATTTTGACAAGTTTTTCAAATTCCATTCTTGAGAATAATTTCTTCTTTGTAGATTTGAAATCTTCAATTAGTTCTTCAACAATTGGATTGGTGATATATATATAATCAGAGAAATAATTTAATTTCAATAAAATTTCTTCGACTGATTTTGTTGGTTCACCTTTAAAAATAAACCAACTTAGAGTAACTCTCGGTCTAATTAAATAATTGAATCGAGATTTTACAGCATTTGCAATCATTTTTTTTGAATCACCATAAGTAAATCTAGCTCTAGTCTTTAAAATTTTATCAATTTCAAGGAAAGTATCGATTACATAAGAATCAGTATAATCAAAATTTTTAGATGTCTCTCTCTGAATGCGTTCTTCATAAAGCCACCAATCAACTTCTGCCGAAAAAAACTGTTTGATATTTAAATCAATCAATTCATTATCTAATATTTCATCTAAGTAGATGTATTCTTTTTCCATCTCAATTTTTTGAGATTGGCT
>CAIWET010000377.1 GCA_903911805.1 uncultured Ignavibacteria bacterium
AATAAAATAAATAAGATAAGAATAATACTTTTTTTAGGAATTATATTCTTTATTTCTTATTATTTAGAATCGCAAATTGCTAATACTAAGCATAATTTATCTATTAATGGTCCTGGGACATATAAAGCATCGAGTGAGTCACAAGTTTGTATATTTTGTCATACTCCACATAATAGTGCATCAAAAAAAGCACTTTGGAACAGAAATAACTCATCAGCAAGTTATACATTATATACTAGTGATTCAAAACACGCCACTATTGTGCAACCTGATGGTTCTTCAGTATTGTGCCTTTCTTGCCACGATGGTTCAATTGCTTTAGGAAGTACTGTAAGTAATGGTACGATTACTATGTCAGGTGGAATCACAACTTTACCGTCAGCAATAAGATCAAATTTAACAACTGATTTAACAAATGACCATCCCATTTCTTTTACTTATGATGCTGCATTAGTTACTGCAAATGGACAATTAAAGTCTCCAAGTACTCTTCCAACTGCTATTTCATTGGAAAGTAATAAAATGCAATGTACCTCTTGCCACGATCCACACGACAATACCAATGGAAGTTTTTTAAATGTTTCACACGATGGAGCTAATGCAGGATATTTATGTACTGCTTGCCACGACGTTACTAACTGGTCAGGTTCATTGCATAAAACTCAGGCAAATACCAGCTGGAATAATTCAGGAACTACTCCTTGGCCTCATAGCACTTATACTAATATGGTAAGCAATGCTTGCGAAAACTGTCATAATCCTCACAAAGCTGGAGGTGCAAAAATGAATTTGAATTATAGTGCAGAGGAAACCAATTGTCTTAATTGTCATAATGGAAATTTATTGATTAGTGGAGTTGGGATTGAGAATATATCTGCAGAATTCCAAAAAACGTATAAACATGGTATTGCTTCATATACAGGCGTTCATAGTCCAACTGAGTCAACAATTCCTTCAACTAAACACGTTGAATGCGTAGATTGTCATAATCCTCATCAAGCTAATAACAGTAATGCCACTGCTTCAGCACCTACTTTGAAGGGTTCTTTAGCAGGTGTATCTGGTGTTAATCAATCAGGAACTACTGTTACAACTGCTTCTTATGAATATGAAATATGTTATAAATGCCATTCAACAAGCACTTTTGTTACTGCATCAACTTCACGTAATATAGTTCAAGCAAATACAAGACTTGAATTTGCAACAAATAGCATTTCATTCCATCCTGTTGCTGGAGCAAATTCAAATGCAAATAATGCCAGTTTGTTAACTGGTTGGTCATTAACCTCTAGAGTTTATTGCAGTGATTGTCATTCATCTAATACAACTTCAATTAAAGGTCCTCACGGTTCTACAAATGTAAACATATTAAAAGGAACCTATGTAAAAACTGATGGCACCAATTACAATGTAAATAATTTTACTTTATGCTGGAATTGCCATAGTTCAACAATAGTAGTTTCTAGTAATACCAGTTCGTTTAGAAGGCACCAATTACATATTGTTGACGAGGATACACCCTGCAACGTTTGCCACGATGCTCACGGTATTGCATCTCCTGGTACTGCTTCAGGAAATTCCCATTTAATTAATTTTCAAACAACTGTAGTAACTGGTCCTAATGGTACAGGAAACGGATATTATGTTCATCAACCAACACCTACAGTTAAAGGAAGATGTTATTTGACTTGTCACGGAGTTTCGCATAATCCTGAGAGTTATTAATCAATGAAGAATATGAATAAAATATTATTATCAAGCTTGATTTTATTAGTTGCATTATTTGTCTATTTTTCTAATAATAATATCTCTAATGCAGAAGAGCCACCAAAGAATACCTGCTTTAATGAAGCTTGCCATAAGGAATTGATGGGTGGAAAATTTAAACATTTTGCTGCATTTGAAAGATGCTCAAATTGTCATAAAGCAATTGATAGTACCAAATCTCATCCAATAAAAGGTGAAAAATCTTTTGTCTTGTCTCACGAGCCAACAAAATTGTGCTTTACTTGTCATCCTAAAAAGACTGATTCAGTACACCACGAGCCATATGCAAAGGGAGAATGTATCAAATGTCATTCACCACATTCAACAAATCATCCTAAACAGCTTTTGTTTGACAAAACAGAATTATGTGGTAAATGTCATAAAGTAGCAACTGATTTTAAAACAGCTCATACTGATTATAAAACTGGTAATTGTATTAATTGTCATAATCCTCACGCTTCGAATGAAAGCAAAGTAATAAGAAAACCTACAATTTGCATTACTTGCCATAATAAAGATACAAAAGAGCCGATGCAATTGTCTAATGTCAATTTATTTACTAAATTGAGATTCCAGCATTTTAAAGATGTAACCCAAAAGTGTACTAGTTGCCATAATCCACATCATTCAAATAATATTCGATTATTTATCCCATTAAAAACCGAAGGATTGGAAAAAACAAATATTAAAAGTGATGTATATGTTTGCTTTAATTGCCATAAAACAGCTCTATTTACAGATTCACTTGCTAATAATAATACAAGATTTCAAAACAATAATAGAAATCTGCATTATGTTCATATAAATACAAAGAAAATCAGTAATTGCAATTTATGTCATCAAGTTCACGGAACGCAAAATCCTCATTTAGTAAGAGAATTCAGTTTAATGGGTAATTGGAAAAATCCTATTAATTACATTCAAACAGATTCAGGTGGATCTTGCAGTTCTGGATGTCATAAACAATATGCTTATAATAATAATATTAAAATTTCAAAATTGGCTTCACTTAATTTTATGAAAAATAAAAATACTGATTCATTGATGAAATTAATGCAATCAGACGAAGCCGTTGATTTGGAATGTTTGACTGATAAATTATCTATTAAGAGTGCTGATAATGATACAATCTTTACTGTGAGTGGTATATTTTCAAATATGAATTCCGAATCTAAAGTTTTCAAAATGGGACTTAAACCTAAAAACATAAAAGATTATAAATCAAATATGGAAATCTTTAATACTTATTGTTATAATTTATTAAAAATTAAAGGAAAATTTGTTTTATCAAATAATGAAGAAGTAAATTCAACAATAAAGAAAAAAGTAGAATTAT
>CAIWET010000378.1 GCA_903911805.1 uncultured Ignavibacteria bacterium
ATATTGGAGTTTAAAACATAATGAAAAAAATAGATATAAAGAAATATAATTTAAAGTTCAAAAATATTGAAAATGAGCAACAATTTAAAAATGAATATTTTAATGAATCTTTAAATCCAATGAGAATTGCAATTATTTTTGCAATAACTCTTTATGCATTATTTGGTATACCAGACCTTTTGAATTATACAGAATCAACTAAAATTGGTTTAATTATTAGATATTTTATATTTGTGCCATATATGATTTTAGTATTTTTTACGACTAAAACTAAATTTTTTAGAAATTATGGACAAATTCTTTATGGAATAACGATATTTTTAGCTGGTATTACCGTTTTAATAATGGCTTCTCTAAAAGTATTTGAGCACGATTTTCTTCATTTGTTTGGATTAACAATAGTGCTTATTTATTGTTTTAGTTTTTCTCGATTACTTTTTATTGCTTCTAGTGTAACATCTGTTTTCCTATTTTTTGGTTATATTATTACTTTTATATACATTTATTATAATCCAAATATAGACGATAAAATCATAATGACATTAGCATTTTTTGCAATTTTCTATTTTATTGTTATTGTTAATGGAATTATCTCGAGTTTTACAGTTGAAATGCTTTATCGATTGAATTTTCTTCAACGATTAGCAATTAATACAAAAAACGAGCAATTAGAATATTCGAATCAAAATTTACAAAATAAAAATGTAATAATTTCTGAACAGGTATTAGAGTTAGATGAGCTAAATAACAAATTGAGTTTAGTTAATTTAGAATTGTCTGAACAATTTACCGAAATGGAAATAATGCATAATCAACAGAAATCTCTAAATAATCAAATAAGCGAGAAGAACATTAATCTCAGTAATTTAAATAATGAATTAAATGAAGCTAATGCGACCAAAGATAAATTTTTCTCTATTATTTCTCATGATCTAAAAAATCCATTAGGAGCAATTAGAAATTATACTGAACTTTTAAAATTTTATGACAAAATGTCTCCTGAAAAAAGGTCCGACCTTGTTGAATCAATCAATAAAACAGTTAATTTTGTTTTGGATTTATTAGAAAATCTTCTAACATGGTCAAGATCTCAGACAAATCGTTTAGTATTTAATCCAGAAAAAACATCAATTTCCGATTTAATTGATGATGTCATTGAATTGATGAAACCAATAGCACAGGGTAAAGATATCAAAATAAATGTTACTTTTAGCAAAATTAGCAATTGTTTTATTGATAAAAATATGATTACTACTGTTATGAGAAATTTAGTATCAAATGCAATTAAATTTTCAAATAATGGCGGAAGAGTTGATATCGAATATGGTATGAATATTAATGATTTAATTATCTCTGTTATAGATAATGGTGTTGGTATGAGTAATGATGTTAAAAATAATTTATTTAAAATTGATTATCATCATACTGAAAAAGGCACTAATAATGAAACTGGAACCGGATTAGGCTTATTATTATGTAAAGAATTTATTGACAGGCACAATGGTCAAATTAATATTTATAGTAAGATTAACCAAGGTTCTAAATTTGAAATACTTATACCTCAAAATCAATAAAAAAAGGGTTATCAATAATTTGAAAACCCTTAGTTTTGAAAGTAAAAATTGTTTATTTGTTATTGAATACAGGTGATTCTTTAACATTACCATAACCATAAATTGTCATTTCTAAATAATCAGGATGATTAGTTTTCATTTTAAAATTACAGTTGTAATATCCAACTTGTTCTGGTTTTGCTTTTGCAATAAATTCAATTTCTTGACCTGGTTTTAATGTAATTGGACCTGTTGCATTAACAGTAGTATTTGCTGGAGTTACAACAAAATCCGAAAGGACTATATCTTTTTCAGTATTGTTTTTTACTTTTGCAGTAGCTGCTGATTCAAATCCAACTCTCATTTCGCCAAATGCAAAATAATTAGGAGCTTTTATTTCAATTGGATTGAATACATCGCATTTTAACATTAACATTTTGTTTGGATCATTTAAGTCATTAGAAGAAATTCTGATTGTTTTTGTTAATTGGTGTGATGCAGAACCAATATTTAAAGTAACATCCAAAGTTGCTGTTTCTCCTGGTTTAATGTCATTTTTATCTAATGGAGCAGTTGTGCAACCACATCCAGGTTTAACTTCAGTAACTTTTAATAATTCGTTACCGACATTTTTTATATTAATTTTGGCTTTTAAAGGACCATCTTTTGGTGTTACTTTACCCCAATCATAAGTGTCCCCACCCACGATTTCTAATTTAGGACCATCTCCACTTTTCTTTTCTGTTGGATTTTGAGCAAAGCTGTATCCTGCAATTAAGCTTATTAATGCTAGTAAGAAAATAGATTTTTTTAACATTTTATCTCCCATTTATAAAATAATATTTAATAATTTTCAGTATAGACGAACTAAACTATAATAAGTTTCTTTTACAAACTTCATACAGATTTTAGTTTACAAAGTTAATATTTTTTTATGAAATACCTATGAAGATTGCAGTAGTACAGTTTGAGCCTAAAATCGGGAACACTTCATTTAATTTGCAAAAGATGATTTCGCAGATAACAAAAATCGATGCAGATCTTATTATTTTTCCCGAATTAGCCACTTCAGGATATTTCATCCCTACAAAAGATGAGATTATAAGTTTATCACTTAATATCGAATCAGCAGAAATTCAAGAATTAATAAACCTATCTAATCAATCAAAGAAAGGAATTGTTTTTGGTTTTCCAGAAAAATCAGAAAAGGGCAATTTTAATTCCTCAATGCTAATTTTACCGAATGGATCACATTTTATATATCGAAAAACTCATTTGTTTTTCAAAGAGAGGTTTTTATTTACTGAAGGTGATACAGGATTTTTTAATGTATATTGGAAACAGTTTGATATTAATATCGGAATGATGATTTGCTATGATTGGAGATTCCCTGAATCAGCTAGAACTCTTGCATTAAAAGGTGCCGACCTAATCGTGTGCCCTTCAAATTTAGTTACTGATGTTTGGCATATATCAATGCCCTCAAGAGCGTTGGAAAATAAAGTGTATTTTGCTGTTGCTAATAGAATAGGAATTGAAACTATAAATGATGAATCTTGTAAATTTTTAGGAGAATCAGCGATTTGGAGTTATAATGGTTCAATCCTTACCAAAGCTAGTAAATCGATTGAAGAAGTTTTAATCTCAGAAATCGAACCTCAAAAAACTCGAGATAAATCTTTCAATCCATTTAACGATATTTTTAAAGATAGAAAGCCTGAGTTTTATTTTTAATTACATTCTAAAATGCAATAAATTTCTTTTCCCTTTGTTATCCATTGTTGACTTATTACTTTGCCACTACCATTAACTTTCACTAAAAAACCCTCAGAATGTAAAATACTTATTGCTTTTCTCAAGCTCAAACCTTTTAAATCAAAATAATTTACTTTCTTTTTTGTTTCATTTGGAAAGTATTTATAATTCAAATTAACTTGATCATTTATTGTTAGATATTTATTTCCATAAGGCAATTGACTTAAAACTATCCCTTTTGAATTTGCATCAATATTTGATCTTAAATTCAAATGTCTTAATATATCATTTGCAACTTGAACGTCGTATCCTTTTAAATCTGGTAAAAACGATTTAGTTGAATCATTTAATAAATTACTTTTTTTATTTAAATTTGAATTAGTGGATAACCAACTATTTGTAATATTTTTGAAAACAGGAGCAGCTGTTGAACCACCGTAATAATCTCCCTGTGGTTTATTTAAAACTACTATCATTGCAACTTTTGGGTTATAAGCTGGAAAAAATCCTGCGAATGAAGCTATGTATGATTTTGTATCATAAGAACCCTTAAATAATTGCTGAGCAGTTCCTGTTTTGCCCGCAATCTTTAAACCATTAATTTTGGCAAATTGACCAGTACCATTATCAACTACTTCAACTAACATATCTTTAAGCATTTTACAAGTTTCTGGAGAAATTACAGTTCTGATTTTTGTTGGTTTAATCTCATTCTTTTTGCCATACTGTTTATCATAACTTGATTTAACAAGAAATGGCTTCATCAAAACGCCATCATTAGCTACACAAGCATAAGCAGATAAGATTTGCAATGGAGTTGCCGAAATACCATAACCGTGACCAACATAAAGTCTCATTGTTGGAGTTAATTCAATAGGTTTAAGTATTTTACCAGTCGCTTCACCAGGCAAATCGATTCCTAATGGCAAACCAAAACCAAAATCTCTAATATATTTATAATAATCATTTTCGGGGATTCTAGCAGCTAATTGACCAAAAACAATATTACTTGATTTAGCAAGTGCCTCAGTGAAAGTAACTTTGCCAACTGGATGATCATCTTTTATTTCTCCATCACCAACTTTTAAGAATCCAGTACCACCATCAACGATGTCTGTTGGCTTTATTAAATTTTCTTCTAAGGCTGAAGCAGCAGTAACCAATTTAAATGTTGATCCAGGATCAAATTGGTCACTAATTCCTTTGATTCTCAAAGATTGATATATATTAGAATCATTAGCAATGGGTGAATAATTAGCAAAAGCTAGAATTTCACCTGTTTTGGGATCCATAGCAATGACTGTTCCAGATTCAGCGACTGCTTTTTTAACCCCTTGCATTAGTTCGTATTCACAAATTCTTTGTAAGTCCATATCAAGTGTTAAAGTTATATCTTTACCATCATTAGCAGTTGATTTTGGAAGGTTTAATGAAGGTCTTAAATGGCCAGAAGCATCACGATTCATTATCATAAATCCACTTCTACCCTTCATTAAGGAATCACAAGATAATTCAATGCCATTATTGCCATTATTATCAACATCTGTTGTTCCTATTACCTGCATTCCAGACGAACCATATAAATAATGTCTTTTAGGTTCAAAAATTCTAATAAAACCTCTATCTTTAATTGAATCTAATAAATTTGATTTTTCTGGCGATATCCCTCTTGCTA
The DNA here is from genome assembly GCA_903911805.1 of uncultured Ignavibacteria bacterium. Classification (GTDB taxonomy): domain Bacteria; phylum Bacteroidota; class Ignavibacteria; order Kapaibacteriales; family UBA2268; genus CAIWET01. The sequence continues at coordinate 4,984 of CAIWET010000378.1, forward strand.
ACCAAACAAATGAAGAAGTAGATTTTTGAATCTTATCCATTAATATTGATTTATTAATGCCTGTAACTAATGTTATTGCGTCACAAATATCATTTCTATCAACATCTTCTGTAATAATTGTTGGATCAATAGCAATAGAAATACTTTGAATTGTAGCGGCTATAATTTTACCGTTTCGATCGTAAATATCTCCCCTATTTGCTTTCAAATTAACTTTAGTTTCGTGTTGGAATTTAGCTTTTTTCCTATAAACATCAACATCAATAACTTGGATAATAAATATTTTTGCTAAAACAAGGATAAAACCGATATTAATTACCACGAATATAACAGCAAATTTCCAAGGATATCTTTTTATTTTAATTTCTTTATTTTCAATTTTATTTTGAATCATTATTCTTCTCAATTGTTATTGAAGATTTTACAGATTTTACCATATTCATTTGTTCAATAGCTATTTTTGAAATTCTCTCAAGACTTTCTAAATCATTAATATTATATTGCAAAATATAATTTTCATTTATTAATTTATTAAAACTCTTATCTAATTCATTATTTTCAGACAAAATATTATTAACTTTAATGACGCAAGATACATATATAATCGTAATTAATGAAAAGAACACAACAAAACTTACAAATTTTGCTTTGCTATATTTAATTATTTTTTCATTTTTTAGTGGTTTATTTTGCTCACTAAAGTCAAATTTATTAGAAATTATCATTTTCCCCCCAAATAGTATTACAAAAATGGAAAATTTTTTTGTTTTAACCAAAGTCAAAAAAAAGAATTTGGTCAATTTTTAAATAAAATGTAAATTGCATATAGATTCATGTCACAATCTTAAATAGTTTATATTTAAGGACATTTCATAAAGGGCTGATCTAATTAATTAATTAATTGTAATTTGAAAATAATAAACACAAAATAATTCTTAAATAATAGGATTAAATATGAGAAAAAGAAGACTAAGAGTTGATCAAACCGACGATATGATTGAAGAAGTTGATGATAATACTTCGGAAATCAAGACAGAATCGGTTTCTGAATCTTACAAACAACCCACTCCTGTTCCTGTAAATCCAAAAGATTTCATTTCTGAAGAAAGAACATCACCAATTATCAATCCAAAATCAATTGGCGAAAAAGAATCAAAAAATCAGCCTAATGTTGCTTCAATGCCAGTTATTGATATTTTAGACTTGAAAGGTAAAAAAATTGCTGAATTAACACATCTTGCTAAAAGTCTTGGCATTATTAATTTTGCTGATTTAAGGAAGCAAGAATTAATACTTAAAATTGTTGAAGCTCAAGCCAGCACTCAACAAAAAGATTATGTAATGGAGGGTTTAATTACTGGTGGTGGAGTTTTAGAAGTTTTACCTGATGGTTATGGCTTTTTAAGATCTGTTGATTACAATTATTTGCCTTCTCCTGATGATATTTATGTTTCTCCTTCCCAAATCAAGAAATTTGCTTTAAGAACTGGTGATACATTATTTGGTCATGTAAGACCTCCAAAAGATGGTGAAAGATTCTATGCTTTACTCAAAGTTGATACTGCAAATTATATTCCAGTTGAATTAATCAGAGATAGAACATTATTTGACAATTTAACTCCATTATATCCTACTAAGAGACTTAATCTCGAAACAAGTCCTAGTGAATATTCAATGAGAGTGGTTAATTTACTCTCACCTATTGGTAAAGGTCAAAGAGGATTGATTGTTTCACCACCGAAGTCTGGTAAAACAATGTTATTACAGCAAATTGCAAATGCGATTGCTAAAAATCATCCTGAAACAAAATTAATCGTTTTACTTATTGATGAACGTCCTGAAGAAGTAACAGATATGCAACGTTCAGTAAAAGCTGAAGTAATTTCTTCAACTTTTGACGAACCACCAGAAAGACACGTTCAAGTTGCTGATATGGTATTAGAAAAAGCTAAGAGATTAGTTGAAGCTAGAACTGATGTTATCATCTTACTTGATTCTATTACTCGTTTAGCTCGTGCTCACAATACAACAGTTCCTCACTCAGGAAAAATTCTTTCAGGTGGTGTTGATGCAAATGCATTGCATAAACCAAAAAGATTTTTTGGAGCAGCAAGAAATATCGAAGAAGGTGGTTCATTAACAATTATTGCAACAGCTTTAGTTGAAACTGGCTCTAGAATGGATGAAGTTATCTTTGAAGAATTCAAAGGGACAGGTAATATGGAATTAGTTCTTGATAGAAGAATAGCTGACAGAAGAATTTTCCCTGCTATCGATGTTAACCGTTCTGGTACTCGTAAAGAAGAATTATTATTTGATAATGAAGAATTAAGCCGTATTTGGATATTAAGAAAAGTTTTACATGAATTCCAGCCAGCTGACGCTATTGAATTCTTAATTAGTAGAATGAAAGGCACAAGAAGTAATCGTGACTTCTTGCTAACTTTAAATAGCTAAAAAGACTATTTTAAAATAAAAAGGGACAAGCTGTAATAAAGTTTGTCCCTTTTTTGTTTTAAAAAGAGAGGTAGTTTAAAAACTACCTCCTAATAGATTAGACATTATTTTACAATATTAACTTTTACTGATTCATTTACATTTAATCCTATTGCTCTTACGATATAAACTCCAGAAATTAAATCATTTGTAGAATATGTAAAGTTATTAATTCCTTTTTTGAGTTCATTATTTGAAATTGTTCCAACTTTAATACCGTTCATATCAAAAATTGCAACTTCAATATTTTCTGCTTCATCAAGATTTAAATTAATCATTAATTCTTTTTGAGATTTATATACTTCTAAATTGCTAACAACATTTTCATTATTATCAAATGGGCTAACTTCTGATTCATATTCATCCCAATTAGCTTCTGCTGCTGCTTTGCCAAAATATGCTGTATAAATACTTCTATATGAATAACCATATTTTTGGTCAAAATAATTCATTATTGATGTTCTCAAAGCTTGGCTACAATCGTTATACATTAAAATATCGGCAATTTTACCAATATAATAATCATTTGTTCCTGAACCTCTAGTCAAATCCATATATCTCGTTCCATTTGATGATGCACCAATTCCATTATTATTTGAGTTTGTTGCAAATCCTGAGAATAACATTGAACTAGAAACTTCACCATTAAGTGCTGTTCTTACTTTAGTGCCATTATATTCAACATTTAATAAATAATTTGTACCGTCAGCATCTGAAATTGATTTTGAGAAATATCTTCTCTGTGATGAGTTCCATATTCCTACCCATACTTTTCCGCTATAAATATAGACATTCAAACCTGAATTTGAACCACCTAATTCTAATAGTACTTGTCTATTATTAGTATTTGTACTTAACATTTGGAAATATAAAAACAATGCTTTCGCACTATTATTATTCAATCTACCTGAATTTGAATTATATGGCAATGTAAAGTAATCATTCCCATTAAGTGTCCAAGATTGCCAAGTGTCATTACTATTTCCTGCATAGCCACCATTAGCTGACAATGATGCATCAGGTGAATCTGGTGATGGTTCACCATAGCTAGTTGCGTCAGAATTTGAACTATTATTGTCTGACCAATTTCCACCGGAATTTTCATTATTCAAAGAAATTGATGCAATTTGTCCATTTACTTGTGATGGAGCATCATCTGTTAAAACTGTTTGTGTTGTTCCATAAAATGTTCCAGCATTATTTTTAACATAAGGTCTCAAATAATATGTTGTATTTGAATATAAAAATGGGTTTTCTGTATTGGCATCAGTATAATCTCTTGCAACGAAATTATCACCACCAATTATTTTTTCAAAACTTCCACTAGTCGCATTAGTACTACCATTCCAGAATGCAATTTTAATACAATCACCTACTCCTATTATTGGGAAATAAGCTGCTGTGCCAATATGTGAAGGGTCAATTTTTTCTCTTCTTGCATATACAACGCCATACTCAGTTACTGTAGAAGCTCCTGTGTTATCAAATGAAGCTGTATATTTAATTGAGTTATGTAAAACTTCTAATGTAGCATCTGGTGTATCCATTGTAGCTTCTGCTAATGTCCAAAAATGTTGAACTGAGCTTATTCCACGATCATAACAATTTGTATGTGTTCCAAAAGAAGTAAAAGCATAATAAGTTCCTCTTTGCAATGCAGAAGGTACACTTCCTAAATCATTTGTAAAAGTACCAGTACCAAATGTATTTTCTGCACCTGTAGAATGTGTAATTGTAGTAACTCCTGTACCTCCTAAATCAGGTGCATTGTTAATGGAATTTATTGAGTAATAAAATCCTCTTGCATCTAAATTTTCACCTCTTACATTGGTACAATTACCTTCTAATAATACATATCTGAAGTCTGTAGAACGATAATCTCCATCAGCTAATTGATGTAAGTATGTAGGAACTGTAGCAGTCATATCAGGTGTATTAACTGCAACGAATGTTTGTGGAGTTCCATAAGTAATTCCACTACAGTTTGTTGCATAAGTTCTATAAACATAAGTGTGACCACCAATTAAATTTGTCAAATTCATTGAAATCGGAATATTTGCTCCAGAATTTGACCAACCATTATCATTACTATTTGTATTAACAGGTTGACCTAATGTTTGATCGCCCCATTGGAAACCTCTTGCTGTTGTTGGTGTACCACCGTTTTGACCAGTTTGAGTAACATTACCTGTTAATGTTGCATTTCCATAACACCAACTTGATGACAATGTTGTTCCATTATCAACCAATGGTGGCTGAAAAACTGTTAATGTTGCAGTATTAGAAGTTGCAGATGGGTTACACCATCCACTAACTACACAATAATATGTATAACCATTCATTGAATAAGGAGGTGCTGTAACTGTTAAAGTATTAGAAGTAACGCCAGAGTAATAAAATCCGTTAGATAAAATACCTGTTTGATTACAATACCATTGATATGAGATAAGTGTTCCACTACCAATTACTGAAAAACTTGGTGCTCCTGATAAATGACATACTGTTGCTGGATTACTTGGATTGGTAACTCCTGGTGCAGTATATGAATAAACAATTACTTGTGTCCAACCACTATTCAATCCACCGCCTGTATTACGAACCCAATAATTACCTGGTGGTAGATTTCTTGATGTTGCTGTTGAAGCATTATCAAACCAATAAACTCCACCATCTGGATCTGGATTATTCACGCTAACTGAAGCAAAATCATCAGGACAAACTGATTGACCATTTCCTAAAATTGTAGGGTCATCTGGTGTTACATATTGAGTACCAGCGAACCAAACTGTACCTGACCAAAAATAATTACCTGCTGTACCACCATCATGTGTACAATCAGTATTTATATGAATATTGTCTCCATCGGTAAATGCTGTGGAGCCAGACCAAAGAGTATAATCTGTAAGAATAGTATTTGTACCAGCTTGGTGAGATCCAGAATAAGAAGCTGCATTTGATGAAGCCCATAAACCGAATGTTTCGCAACAAACATTTCCAGGTGTCGAAGCATTTATATAAATTCTATCCAAACTAATCCAATTACCACCAGCTCCAACAGAAAAAGTACCTGTTGTAGTAAATCCGGTATTGTCGTGTTGAGTAAAACTAATTCCTCCAATTACACCTGTACCAGTTTTAGAAAAACCATTATTATTTGCAAATAAAACAATCAACAAAAAGAGAAAAAGCTTTTTCATAACACACCTCGAATATTTTAATAAAAATCTAATATCAAATATATAAGTAATCATATTATTTATCAAGTTACAAAAATAGTAAATAATTTACTAATACCAACAAGTAATTTTACGTAGTTTTACATTATAATTATAAAT
>CAIWET010000379.1 GCA_903911805.1 uncultured Ignavibacteria bacterium
TTAGTATTATACATATCTTTATTATTTGATTCATAAATTTTATCACCTAATGAATCAAATTCTATATATGTTTTTAATTGAACATTATTTGTATCATTTAAAAATGGAAAAAATAGAATTTTACAATTTCTAAAACCACCATTTACTTTTTCTGGTTGAAAATCATATTCCTCATCAATCTGCCCAAATAAAATATTTCCCAGTGCAAAAAATGCAAATACAAGAGCATTGAAGGCATTTTTCATAATAAAATCCCAATAAAAGAGAATAAAATACATTACAAAATTAGGAAAAATATAGGTCTTTTTAATCACGGAAATTAAAAAAAAATCCCACTTTATTTAAGCGGGATTTTTCATAATTAGTAAATTGGAATAAAAAATTAGATTAGCATCCTTCTTTTTTAGGCTTACCGCTTTTTGGTGCAGCTCCGCCACCAGCAGGTGCAGTTAACTTTGGCATTCCTGCTACTGAAGCGCCTGAATTTGTGGAATCAACTCCAAGAGCCATTCCTCCAAAGAATTTACAAACTTCTTTCATTTTTTCAAATTTTGCTTTTTCTTCTGAATTTGCTGTTGCTGATAAACTTGGGAAAAGTACATTCTTTTTCCACTTATCTAAACCGCCATCTAATACATAAACATTATTATAATTTTTAGATATCAAAAGAAACCAAGCTTGTGCAGATACAAATCCATCATTATCAGAATATAAAATAATTTTCTGTGTTTTTGGAAGATTTGATTTTATTAATTTTTGCAATTGAATATTCTCTGCTTGAGTGATATGATATTCATTAAATTGCTTTTCATCTCTTAAATCAACTAAAGCAAAATCTGCTTTTTGAGCAATTATCCATTCAGCTAATGTTTCTGGTGAAACTTTGCTTTTGCTTTCCTCGATTTTTTGGGAAATTTCATAAAGATTAACTTTTGCATTATTTTTCATTGGATTGCCAACAAATAAAGCTATCACTCCTAATACAACTGCTAATGCTGCTAATTTCGAATTTATCGTTTTTGGAAGATTAATTGCCATTATTTACCATCTCCTTTCTTGTATCCATATTTCTTTTCAACCCATTCAGAGCCAATAAATCCACCAATTGCCATTAGTACAACCAAGAAAACAATAATTCCATAAGAAATATTGAAATATTCAGGAATTGTTATTCTTCCCATTGGAGTTGAATTGGCAAATCCTGAAATAAATGGATAAACTTCGCCGTAAATGAAAATCCCAACAAAGATTCCAATCACATAAAAAATTGGGTCAATTCTTCCAATAGAACAAGATACAATTGAAGTTCCTGGGCAATATCCACCCACAACAAAACCTAATCCTAATAATAATCCACCAACGATTTGAGGTATCATAAAAGTGTCAGTGGTATAAACCATACTTATATCCATCAATCCAAAAGCTCCAAGGAAAAATATTCCGAGCATTGCAGTTATAATTGCTGTAAACATTACTTTAAATACTGTCAAATCTTTAAAGTAAAATTGAGCAGCTAATTTATTTCCACTTCCAAACCCACCTTTTTCAAGGAAAAATCCGAAACCAATACCTGTAATAAACGCAATTATGAAACTGGCTTCGTCGCCAAAATATCCGAATTTATAAAATGGACTCATAACCATTGTCTCCTTACAAAATATGCAAATGCATAAGCTCCAGCAAAAACGCAAAGCATAAATGCCCAGCTACCTAAATTTAACATTGAACCACCTGTTAAGGCTTGTCCACTTGTGCATCCTCTACCAAGTTTTGCTCCAAAACCCATTAAGATTCCACCAACAAATGCAAAAACAAATCTCTTTTTATCAGTATATTGCGGTCCTTTTTCTACTGATCTTTTAATTCTATGAGAGAATGTACCAGATAGAAAACCACCTACGAAAACACCAATAACTTCAAAAACTAACCAATCTTTCAATGGATTCTTTGTTCCATCACCAAGATATTCTTTATAGAACTCATTTGACATAGCGTGTCCTGGTGCAACTACCGAAACACCAGCAGCAACAGCTGATGACATAGCTCCTGAAGCTCCAAGACCACGTCCCATAATAACAAAAGATGCAAGAAGTACTAAACCTAATCCTAAACCAGCTAAATAAGGGTTCCAGTATGGTTTTGGAGATTTAGAATCTTTTTTAATTTCATTTTCCATTTTTAAAAACTCCATTTATATTTAATTTATTTTAATACTGCTGAAGACCAGTGGCTATATTGTCCCACTGCTACTATAATAAATCTCAACATTAAACCACCGAAAAGAACCAATATTGGTCCAACAGATGTATGTTTAATTCTATGTGTTACTGCTGATAATTGAATTATTAAAGGAATAATTATTCCAATTCCAACTACAAAAATCCAGAAAATTGCTGCGAACTTTCCATTTATCAATAGCATAGCTGCGTCATTTGATACTTGTGATGAAGTCAAAAGTCCTACCAAATAAAGCAGAATCAATACAAATTCAATTATTAATAATACATTGTCAGATTTTGCTAATAATTCTCTTTCGTCTTTATTCTTTGCTATCATATGTATCAATGCAGCTGCAGCAGAAAGACCAGAAGTTAAGAAAATTATCCAAAGCATTGCACTATTCCAAGCAGGTCTTGCACCAAAAGCGCTTAATAAAACTCCGGTATATAATCCTAATAATGCACCAATAGATATTGATAATATTCCTAATGCTTTCAAAATATTAGGTTTATTTATTCTTTCTGAAATTTTATATAATCCTGGAATTAATGCACCAATCATTGGAGATATTTTAATAAAACTTAATATTAATAATATTGGATAAACTAACATTAATATCCAAGCACCCCATGACATAGGTGATTTCCACATAAAAGCTGTGTACATTCTCCAGGTAAATAATTTATGTTCCAAATCTAAAAATAAAGATCCCATACCTACTGAGATTAAAATTATTCCCAAATAAGGTAAGAATGTTAAAGCACTATTTTCAGCTTTATATTTATGAGTAACAATAAAATATCCTGATATTATCATAATTCCAGCAACTAAACCACCAAAAAACAAATATACTGGTACTTCCCAACCCCAAATATGTAAATTTGGGTCTATTAAATGATTCATTCTTGTTATAACTAATTCGTTCATTTCTTCTCCTTATACCAAATAATAAATTTGTGGTTCAGTTCCTGCAGCTGGAATCAAAGGATGATTCTTTCTAGATTTTAGTAATTTTGAAACTTCGCTTTCTGGATCATCAAAATCACCAAAGTGCATACAATATGTTGGGCAAACTGAAACACAAGCTGGTAATTCGCCATTTTCTAGTCTATGATTGCAAAATGTACATTTATCAGCATAACCTTCAGGATTTACAAATCTTGCTCCATAAGGACAAGCTGCCATACAAGCCTTACATCCAACGCATTCATCTTGAGTAACAAGTACTATTCCACCTTGTTCTGATACGTGGCTTGCTCCTGATGGGCAACAATAAACGCAAGGAGGATTATCACATTGATTACATCTTTCACTTCTAATTTCTTGTGTTAAAGTAGGGAAAACTCCATTAGTTTCGTAAGCAATCCAATCACGATTAAAACCTTCAGGTACATTATTCTCAGTTTTACAAGCTACTACGCAGTCCATACAACCAACGCACTTAGCTGTATCTATAACCATTCCATATCTTGCCATAATTATACTCCTACCTCTAAAGTAACAAAATTCATATTCATTCCTGTACCGCCCATTAGTGGATCTACTTTATATCGAGTAACTAAAGCAGAATCACTAGCTCCTTTACCAAATACTGATTTCAATCCTTTTGAATTATGTCCAAAACCGTGAGTCATAAACACGCAATCAGTTCTAATTCTTTGAGTTGCTTTCACTTTAATTTTATTACTTATTTTACCATCTTGATTTTTCAACTTCACGTAATCACCAGATTTCAATCCATATTGATTAGCAATATCGATATTTAACCAAAGTTCATTTTCTGATTGCATTTCTTGCAAAATTGGATTTGATTGGGTTTGGCTAAATGTATGAACGGGACTTCTACCAAAAAGAAGTCTAAAGGAACCTGCTGGTGGTTCTTCGTGTTTTGTGTATTTTGGAATTGGATCAAAACCCTTTTCAGCTAATTGAGTAGAATAAAATTCAACTTTTCCTGATGGAGTGAAAAATTCATTTGCAACACCATCTTCTATATATATAGGTTTATTTGTACCTAAAATTATTCCTTTTTCTTTTAGTTCACTATAATTGAATCCACCCTTTTCAATTCTGAATTTTAAGTAATCTTCAATATGATTCCAAGGGAAGAAATGTCCTAAGTCTAGTTTATCAGCTAATTTTTTTGCAATCCACCAATTGTCTTTTTGGTCATCTGGAGGATTTACTGCTGGTTGTCTTATTCCAACAAATGGTTTTTTAAATGGAGTAATATTCAAATCATCCCATCTTTCCAAATAAGTTGATTCTGGTAATACTACGTCTGCATATCCAGCAATTTCGCTTGGAACAACATCAACTACAACCATTAAATCTAGATTATTAATTGCTTTAATTGTTTCATCTTGATTTGGAAGTGCATTTATTAAATTAGTTGCATAAACAAACCAAGCTTTAATGGGATATGGAGCTCCTGTTATTGATGCATTTCTGATTTCATTTGTTAAACCTTCGTCAGCACCAGCCCAAGGATATTTTTCTCCTCTAACGTCAACTCTTCCTTTTTCTGACTTTGGATATTCAGGATAAGGATAACCAGGAACACTTAATTTTGTTGGTTGAAAAAATGCACCTTTATGATTCCAATTTCCTAGTAATGAATTAACAATTGCAATTGCTCTGGATCTCTGAGCATCATCTCCATACCAAGTAACGTGTCTTCCAGGATGAACAAATGAAGCAGGTTTATTTTTAGCTAATTCTCTTATTGAATTTACAATTAATTCTGGTTCAATTCCAGTTTCAATATAACACCACTCTGGAGTATATTTACTAACTTCAGCTACTAATTGTTCAAAGCCGAATCCATATTGAGAAACAAATTCTTTGTCATATAAATTCTCTTTAATCAATATATTTGCCCAAGTTAAAAGCAATGCCATATCTGTTCCAGGTTTAATTGGAAGATAATACTTAGCTTTACCAGCAATTACAGAAAATCTCGGATCAACAACTATCAAAGAAATTCCATTTTCTATAGCTTTTGATAATTCTTGAACTTGAGAATTATGCATATTCTCACCTAAGTGAGATCCAATAAGTGCCATAGCTTTTGAATTTTCAATATCTGTTCTTTCAGGGCTTCCTATGAATTGGCCTAAAGTTAATTCAAAACCAACTTCTCTTGGACCTCTGCATTGTGCAAATGATGGTGCTGTAATATTTGGAGTTCCATAAGCCTTCAAAGTATGCTTCAAAAAATTACCACCAATTCCGTGTGCAAAAAAAGCGACAGATTCTGGACCATAATTTGTTTTGATAGTTTTCATTTTATCTGCGATAAAATTCAATGCTTCATCCCAAGTAACAACTTTCCATTCTTCCTCACCTCTTTTACCAACTCTTATAAGTGGGCTTTTTAATCGGTTTGGATCGGAACTAACGCCTATTCCTCCTGTACCTCTTGGGCACAATCTTCCATTTGACAAAGGATCTAAAGGATTTCCCTCAATTTTCCAAAGCTTATTGCCTTTTGAATATGCAATTGCACCGCATTTCCAAAAACAAATGTTACAATAAGTGGCTGTCTTTTTTACAGGTTCTTCAATTTCTTTACCAAAAAGTTTTTTTGTGTCTGAAAAGTAACCAAGAGAAGTAGCTACCGCAGCAGTGCCAAAAGTGGCAGAGCTGATTTGTAAAAACTTTCTTCTTGAAAAAATCATCATTACCTCGTATAGTATTTTATACCTTCTTTAATTCTATTGCAATCTGAGTAGTGCCTATAAACAATGCATTCTCTGCAATCTTTACCAGCGCAAGGGTTGTCTTCGTGTTTATAAGTCCAACAGGGTTTTCCGTGTATATTATATGCTTTGCAAGTTTTTCTATGTTCATCTGAACAATTGATTATTGTCCAGCAAGGAATCATAGAATAAATGCTTTTGATTGATTCAATCGAGAATTTCATTTTGTTAATTGCATTTCTGATGCATTTAACTCTATTAATATCACCGTGAGAATACAATCTATGTTTGGAATCTTTTTTAACAGGTATAATAAGTCCTTCTCTTTCATACATTCTCAATGTATGAACAGATACACCTAATAACTGAGCTGCAGTTCCAATTGATATCATCGGTGTATCTACATCTATCAAATCTTCTACTTCAGTATCCATTAAAACCTATATTTATAAATATCACATTTACTAACATTCAAAATTATCATTTACGAATGATATAATCAAGCAAATAATTGTATTTTATAGATTTAGCTAAATTTAACGTTATTTTTAGTCAGCGTTAAATTCCGAACAACTACTTGATTTTACTAACTACTTCTAATTGTTACTTTTTTAGAATTATTATGAATTCAATATTGAAAAAATTTAGTAATTTTGTTAGTAATAAATTTGCAAAAAAAGAATTTAAATGTTTAAATTAAAAAGTAAGAAAAAAGTCACTGATGAATTCAGTGAAAAACAGCAAGAGATGGGATTTTTTGACCATCTTGAAGAATTAAGAAAAAGAATAATATACTCAGTACTAGCATTAATTGGTGGAAGTGTTTTTTCTGGGTTTTATATTAATTATATTATTGAAAATATATTAATTAAGCCAGCTTTAGTCAATCACTTAACTTTACAAAATCTAAAGCCATTCGGTCAGCCAATTTTATATTTCAAAATAATTCTTGTTTTGGGATTTATAATCGCTTTCCCATTTATCTTATATCAATTGTGGAAATTTATTGCTCCAGGACTTTATGTCAATGAAAAGAAATGGGTTAGAACCATTACATTCTTTACCACTTTGTGCTTTTTTACTGGAGTATTATTTTCTTATTATGTTATGATTCCTTCGATGATGGCTTTTGCCTCATCATTTGGTACTCAATATATTCAAAATAATATAGATATTAATGAGTTTTTTAGCTTCTTTTCAATGATGTTGTTAGCAACTGGTCTTGTCTTTGAAATGCCTATGATTGCTTGGGTTTTAGCTAAATTTGGTATATTAAAAGCTAGAATGCTAAGGAAGTATAGAAGACATTCAATAATTATCATTTTAATTATTTCAGCTGTGGTAACACCTACTCCAGACCCGATAAGTCAGTTGATTTTTGCGGCTCCATTATTCGTTTTGTATGAGTTAAGTATTTTAATTACTAAACTAAGTGAAAAAAAAGAAATAGAAGTTATTGATGAAAATGAAGAAAATTAGTTATATTTGTTTTTTGTGAAATTAGAATATTGATAAATGACTATTAAAGATATATTTACACCTGTAGAACCGAATTTAAAAGAGTTTAACTCAGTCTTTAAAGAGTTGATGAAATCCAATGTTCCATTATTGGATTTAATTATAACTTATATGACTTCCAAAAAAGGCAAACAAGTTAGACCATCAGTTATTTTACTTGTTGCAGGTATGGTTGGGCAAATCAATAAACGCACCTATATTGGTGCAAGTATGATTGAAATTTTACACAATGCTACTCTTATCCACGATGACGTTGTTGATGAAGCTTTTACCCGTAGAGGACTTGCAACAATTAACTCAAAATGGAATAATAAAATTGCTGTTTTAATTGGTGATTTTCTTTTATCCAAAGGACTTCTTGCTGCTATGGATAACAACGAAGTTGGTTTTCTCAATGCAACTTCTACAGCCACAAGACGTATGTCTGAAGGTGAACTATTGCAAATTCAGAAAAGCAAAGAGTTCAATATGGATGAAGAAACTTATTTTAAAATAATAAGTGAAAAAACTGCTGCATTGTTCAATGCATCTTGCGAAATTGGCGGATTAAGTGCTAATGCAACTGCTGAACAAGTTGAAAATTTAAAGAACTATGGTGAATATGTTGGTTTAGCTTTCCAAATCAAAGATGATATTCTGGATTACGACAGCAAGTCAATAATAATCGGAAAACCAGTTGGTAATGATTTAAAAGAAAAGAAAATTACTTTACCATTAATTTATTCTTTAAAGCAGATTCCTAAAAAAGATGCTAAAGAAATGATTAAGATTTTAAAAAATAAAAAACTTAATAAAAAGCATATAGGAAATATTATTTCATTCGTAAAAGAACAAAAAGGCACAGAATATGCCGCAGAAGTTGCTTATTCATTCTCTCAAAAAGCAATTGACTGCCTTGCAGATTTCAAAGATTCTGAATATAAGCAATCATTAATTAATTTTGCTAAATTTGTAGTTGAAAGAGATAACTAAGGAGGATTTATGGAATTGAATAATTCAACATCATTCGTTCAAGAACAACAAGTAACACTTGCCTTACAAAAATATATGACAAGAGTTTATACATATATGGGATTAGGCGTGGGGCTAACAGCTATTATATCTTATATGATATTTTTCTCAGGATTGATAAATATTATATTCGAAAATATGGCTATTTTTTATGTTTCAATATTCGCAGAATTAGGCTTAGTTTGGTATTTATCCTCTAGAGCCTATGAATTATCCAAAGGTACTGCTGGAGCTTTATTTTTCCTCTATGCCGCACTTAATGGAATTACCTTATCATTCGTTTTCATGATTTACACAATGAGCTCCATTGGTGACGTATTTGTAATTTCTACCGTAATGTTTGGGGCTTTAGCACTTTATGGTTATTCAACCAAAAGAGCATTATCAGGAATGGGAACATTTATGTTTATGGGCTTAATTGGATTAATTGTTGCTACAGTAATTAATATATTCTTGCAATCAAGCGCATTCCACTTTGCAATTTCAGTAATTGGAGTAATTGTTTTTGCTGGATTAACTGTTTGGGATACCAAGAGAATTAAAGAAAATTATTTGGAATTATATTCAAATGGAACCGAAGTTCAAGGATTAGCAATCAATTCTGCATTGTCCCTTTACTTAGATTTCATCAACTTATTCTTATATCTATTAAGATTATTTGGTAGCCGAAAATAATATTTTATAGAATAATATAAATTTTAGGAATCCCGCTCAATTTGATTTTTGAGGGATTTTTTTTGTTTTTAAAAACACACCCCCAGTCCCCCTCTTATTAGAGGGGGTAAGAAAGAACACTCTTAAAATTCCCCCTCTATTAAGAGGGGGTAAGGGGGTGTGTCATAATATTATGGACTCCTATTTAAAAGTGGAGCCCATATTTGTTAAATTTACCCTTCATCCCAAACTTCAAA
>CAIWET010000380.1 GCA_903911805.1 uncultured Ignavibacteria bacterium
ATAATGTAAAATATTTGTTGATTTTATAAATTAATTTTGTTAATTTAATGAAAGGTTACATTGAATAAAATAAAAAAGAAATGGATATAATCCAAAATATAACGAGCATTTTACAAAACATTAGGTTTAGTGTGAGGTTTGATATGAAAAAGTTAGTGATTTTATTTGTGATGTTTGTTTGCAATTTTTATTTATATTCTATTCCAATTGATTCTGTCCCTACATGGATTAGAAGCGAATATACTGGTAATAGTTTTATTGCAAAAATATTCAAAAATGACAATGAATTTATTGTATCTTCAAGGCGTTCAACGGGTAATTTTCTTGAATTTAGAAATACTCAAAATGGCGACAAAATAAGTGAAGATATGGAACTAACTATTCGAGATGATAATGAAGTTACATATATAGATATTTCGCCAGATCAGGCTAAATTTGCTATTGGTACCGAAGGAAATTGGGCAACAGAATATATTTATTCCTATCCTGATAAAAAATTATTAACATCCTTCGAATATGGAGGTTCTAGATTTGGTTTAGCTTTCAAAGGCAACGATACATTGATGACTATAAATGGTAGTGAATTTAATATATTTCAAATAAGCAAAAATATCTTAAAATCAGTAAAATTTTATGCAATAAATAAATGTGCATTCTCAGAAAGCGGAAAGTTTGTAGCTAGACTTATTAGGAATTTCGGAGATAATTATAAATATGAAATAATGAGTACAGATTCACTAAAGCCAATATACTCTTCTAATAGATTTGATGTTACGGGTGGAAGCACTTGTTCATTTTACAAAGATTCATTGTTAGCATATACTTTGGGAAGAAATTTATACATATATAATTTGATCAATAAACAATTGAAAACTTTCAATATGGACGAATTAGGACCAATTTATGCTCCAGGAACAATCAAGTTTATCAATACCCATGAAATTATTTTACACGCATACTTTGAAAATAATTCTTATAAAGGTGAAATAATTAATTTGGATACTAAAGAAATAAATAAAATTTTAAGTGAACCATTAGAAATTTATAATATGGAAATTTCAAATGATAAATCATTTATTATTTCAAGTACTGGAAGTAAATTATTCAGATACAATTTATCTAATCCAACTAATTTACCTGAAAAAACAGAAATTAAATTATTAATCTCGCCCAATCCGGCAACGGATTATATTACAATTTCCTTGTCCCCCGCTGGCGGGGGCAGGGGGTGGACTCCTGAAATCTTCAATATCTTTGGAGAAAAAGAATCCACCCCGTCATCACTACGTGATGCCACCCCTCAAGAGGGGAATTTTAGAATTGTTGTTTCAAAACTTGCTCCTGGAGTCTATTTTATTAAAATTGGTGATAAATTCGAGAAATTTATAAAGATGTAGGTGAATTATGAAAAAGATGATTTTTTTGATGGTATTTATCTTAACTCAAATGATTTATGGGCAATCGCAGAATTTAGATTCTTTAAATCAATATTATGGTTGGGAAGAAAATACTCATTTCATAGATCAAAAGGTAAAATTTGCAAGCATTACTTTTATTGAGGTCATTAAAAACAATCAATCCTTGTTTGTATCAGATTCATCTGGATGTTACAGGATAATAAATTTAGAAACAGGAAAACTTGAATACATTAGCTATGGAAATAAGCCTAAAGTATTTGCAATTTATAAAGATAGTGTTGTTTATTCAGTCGGAGAAAATAGTAACAGATTTTTATCAGATACAATTTTCTTTTATGATTTAAAAAGTGCTCAAATTGTCAATTCTATTAGGATTTTTGGAGGATCATTTGGTCCAAATCATGAAATAACTAATAATCAATATTCTTTTCATAAAAGCAACCATTTAGTAACATCTGGTTATGTACTGAAGTTTGGGGGTTATGGAGCATTTTGGGCAATTTACGCGTCAAGAATTTACAGTCTTGATTCACTAAAATTTGTTCTAAACCCAAAAATTTTAACTGGAGATGCAATTAATTTTTTATGGGGCAAGGATTCATCTCTGAGTTCAAATATTTATTTCCAAAATGATGGCCCAAATTTTAACCCTAAGTATTATGTTTGTGCAAAGAATAAACTTGTAAATTATAATTTTCAATTTATGAATGGGTTTAAACTCTTTGATAATACAGAAAAAAATCTCTTTGTAGCTTATAATAATCAAATAGCTATTGGCAGTTTAGAAATAAATGGGAAATATGTTATTAATAAAATTGATGATAATATTTTTCAATTTGCATTGGATAATAGAAATAGAGTTTTATTTGGCGATTTACTAGGTTCGAAATTAGTTATTTATAATTGGAAAAATTTCTCAAATTACTTTTATAAAGAATTTAAAGATACAATTGGGAAATCAAGAATAATTTCCTTACCAGATAATCAATCAATATTATTAGCATCTTCAAAAGGAATTTTAAGAAAAATTAATTTTAAATCCATAGATTCGTTAAAGGCAAATTTTGTTACAGATAAAAATCATATAAATATTGGAGAAGAAATTGTTTTTACAAATAAATCGATTGGTTCTATTGACTCAATTAAATGGTATATTAGTGATAAATTTATAACTTCTGAAAACCAGTTTAAATATTTGTTCCAAAAAGAAGGCCTTTATTCTGTAAAGCTTGTTGTTTTTAGTGACATGAAAAACGATACTTTAATAAAGGAAAGTTTAATCCAGGTTAATTCATTAAATGTGCCTAAAATTCCAAATTTTGAAATTAGTCAAGTAATTGGAATTCCTTCTTTGAATATTAAATTGAAGAATACAAGTGAAGTTACTTTTGAAAAATACTTATGGGAATTAGACAGTAATATTTTCTCAACAGAAGCCAATCCGTCATATACATATTTTAAAACTGGAATTTTTAGGATTTCTCTTTTCGGAATAGATGGCAATGACACAAGCAAAATTACAAAGATAATAAATGTTTTAAATCAAGATGTTAAATCTAAATATAGTGCTTATGGTAGTTACGATTCGTCTCCTCAAAGTGCACATAATACCAATTTTTATCTTGAAAATTTATTATTTCTTGGCAATTATTCTTATGCATATATTGATAGATTTGAAAATTCTGGAAGAAATGGCGGAACATATTATGAAGAAAAAATTAAAACCTTAGTTCACGTAAATCCTTATTTTCCTGAAAATAATTACAAGATTAAAGATGTAAATAATTTTTATCCATATTTGGATGAAGGTATTATTACAAATAAATTTCAATTTTATAATAAAGTGGGGCAATATCTTTTTACAAAAGTTATTGATATAGATTGCAAAATTATACCTGATAATGAAAATAATCTAATCTTTTGCTATAAAAACAATATATTAAAGTGTTATGATAAATATTTCAGCGAACTGTGGAATTACAATTGTGTTAATACTTTTTCTAAAAATTCAGAAATTTTAGATTTAATTATTTATTCAAACAATATTAAGGTATTAACAAAAAATTCAGTTGTTTATTTGGGTTATGAAGTTCTTGATTTGAAAGGTAATTCATTACAAAAAAGGCCATTAAACATATCGTTTAATTCTATTAATAAACGAAGTGAAAATTTGTATTTGTCTAAACACAATTCTTTAATTACTATATTAAATGACGAAGGCAATATTATTAATCAAAAGCAATCGCTTAATACCAATTATTTTTATTTAGATTCTTTATTTTTCATTACAATCGAAGAAGATAAAGGTAAAGTTAGAAATATGATTGTATTTAATAATTCATTGGATACGTTAGTAAATTATTTTGATCAAAAAATTTCAAATATTTTCGCTGGTGGTGCTTGGGCACAATCTATTATGCTTGATGACAAATCAATAATTATAGCATCTAATTTTTATGATAATAATTGCAATAGTTATGAAATTAATAGAATATTATTCAAAAATATTGGCCAGCAAATTTTTGCAGATTCTAAATTAATACAAATGATTGATAAAATCTTTATCTCCCCTAATCCAGCAACGGATTATATTACAATTTCCTTGTCCCCCGCTGGCGGGGGTAGGGGGTGGACTCCTGAAATCTTCAATATCTTTGGAGAAAAAGAATCCACTCCGTCATCACTACGTGATGCCACCCCTCAAGAGGGGAATTTAAGAATTGATGTTTCAAATCTTGCTCCTGGTGTCTATTTTATTAGGATTGGTGATAAATTCGAGAAATTTATAAAGATATAAATCCTAACCTTCGGAGGGTTGAGAACTCCAAAATAAATAATAATTCGTCCAAAAAAGCGTTTATTTATTAATTATTAAGGAATGGATAATGGAAGCTATAAGATATTTCGAAAAAGTAAAGAGTAATCAATTATTGATTAATCTTCCAAATGATTTCAAAGAGGATTTTGTTGAAATCATTATTCTTCCAATTGCTAATGACATCCTAAAATCAGAATCTTTCGATAATAAAGAATTTCAACAGAAATTGATGGAAGCTCCTGATATGAATGATGAAGAATATAATGAATTTATTGAAAAGAAAAATAGCTTTAATCAATGGAAACAATAAACTTAGATTCATCAATACTTATTGAGCATTTTAGAATAAAAGATAAATCAAAAAGTAAATTATTTGAGTTATCAAAGTACTATAATTTTGCTATAACATCAATTGTTAAATACGAAATTCTTAGAGGAAATAAGGAAAAAGACCTTTATTGGAATAATTTATTCAATTACTTCGAGATTTTGCCATTCGACAGTAAATCGGCAGAAATAGCTTCTGAAATCTATAAAAAATTAAAATCAATAAACAAATTAATTGATACAGATGATTTGCTAATTGCTTCCATATCATTAAAAAATAATTTAAAATTAGCAACTTTAAATAATAATCATTTTAGTAGAATTTCAGGTCTCGAATTACTTTAAAGTGATTATTACTTAATTATTATATTCAATCATTATTCTGATTTTCTTTTAATTTTTCATTCAAAACACCATCATTTTCAACTAATTGCTAACATTTGCTAAATTTTTGATTATTATTTCCGATATTTTTTGTAACTTTTCAAGTTGTTGAAGTGTTAATAGTATTATGAGAAATAGAGATATCATATATAAAGTAATTTCCTACACGTTTTTCGTGCTGGCGCTTTTGATGAGCTACGTAAAAATAGCTAATTCTTCTATTTCAAAAAATGATATTTCACAAAAATCAAAACTATTTGAACCAGTTATTAGAGTGCTGCTATCTAAAGGAGTGGATTCTGCATTTATTTTCAAGATTATTGGTGATAAAAATACAATTTTCCACGAGAAATATCTTAGGATTAATGTCCTAAATTTCAATTCAAAGCCAGATTATAGCGCACATTACAATCGTGAGTCCACAAGAGAATCTGCTAAATATCTTCGCAAATATTATGACATTTTCCAGAAAACTGAAGATAAATACTTGGTTCCTAAAGAAACTATTGCATCGATTTTGTGGGTTGAAACAAGATTTGGGCAAAATACTGGCAACCATAGTGTTTTGAGTGTATTTCTTAGCACTGCATTATCCAATCAAGCTCAGTATTTAAAAATGAATAGAGATAATTTGATTTCTGAATTTGATGGAACAGAGCAAGAATTAGCTGCATTGGACCAAAAATTAATCCAAAGATCTAATAAAAAAACGAACTGGGCAATTGACGAATTAATTGCACTTTATCAAATCAATAAAAAGAATCCTAATTGGATATTTGATTTAAAAGGCAGTTGGGCTGGTGCATTTGGCTATTCTCAATTCTTGCCATCCAGCTATTTAAAATGGGCTGTTGATGGGAATAATGACGGTAAAATTGATTTGTACAATATTGAAGATGCAATTTTTTCAGTTGCAAATTATTTAAAAACCAATGGTTGGTCACCACTATATGAAAATCAAAAAGCTGCTGTTTTTCATTATAATAATTCAAATGATTATGTAAAAGCAATTTTTAGATTATCTAATAAATTAAAACCAAAAGAAGAAATTGATTCTTTGCAAATCGAAGCAGAAGCCGAGTAATTCCTTATTTCAATTAAGTCATCTAAAAAAAAGACGCACATCAGAGCGTCTCTACAAGCCAATTATTTCTTCATTTCGAAATTAATTATTGTTTATTCAATATTCGAAATTTTCTTTCTTCTCAAGTCCCTCCCTTAAAGGGGAGGGATTTAGGGTGGGGCGTGTCTAGCCCTTTTTAATTCAATTTATTATTGCTAAATTGTAAGTTATAAAGTTTTGCGTAAACTCCATTTTCAGAGATTAACTCGTTATGCGTGCCCATTTCTTTGATTTCTCCGTGATGAATTACAATTATTCGGTCTGCACGTTGAATTGTAGATAATCTATGGGCAATAACTATTGATGTTCTACCTGTAAATAATTTTTCTAATGAATTTTCGATGACCAATTCCAATTCAGAATCAATATTTGAAGTGGCTTCGTCCAAAATTAATATATCAGGATTATATGCAAACGCTCTGCAAAATGAGATTAATTGCCTCTGCCCTGCTGATAAAGTTGCTCCACGCTCTCTTACTTCTTCGCCAAATCCATTATTCAAACGCATAATAAAGTCATAAGCTCCTAATGCTTTGGCTGCATCTTCAATTAATTCTTTGCTGATTTTTTCATTTCCCATACTGATATTTAGCGAAACATCACGAGAAAATAGAAATACATCCTGCATTACAAGTGCAATTAGATTATGTAAAGATTCCTGCTTAAGATTTTTAATATTTATTCCATCTATTAATATTTCACCGGTTTTAATATCATAAAATCTATTCAAAAGACTGATAATTGTCGATTTTCCTGAGCCAGTAGAACCTACAATTGCGATTGTTTCGCCTTTGTTTACTTTGAATGATATATTCTTTAAAACTGGTTTTTCTTCGTCATATTCAAAGCTTACATTTTTAAATTCTATTGAACTTTCAAGATGATTTTTCTCAATTGCATTGCTTTCGTCAATTATATCGGGTTCGGTATCCAATGTTGAGAAAATTCTTTCTGATGCTGCCATAGCACTCTGCATTGTAGTATATTTTTCAGTCAAATCTCTAATTGGTCTAAAAAACATTTCAGCATAACTCAAGAAGGCAACTAAAATACCAATTGTCATATGTTCATTTAGAATATTTCCAGCTGTATACCAAAGAACTAATCCTAAAGAAACTGCACTCAAAAGCTCAACTATTGGAAAGAAAATTGCATAATAAAACACTGATTTCACCCAAAGGTCTTTGCTTTCTTCATTAACTTCCTGAAAGTCTTTGAATTGCTTTTGCTCTTGAGTGAATAATTTAATGGTTACGATACCAGTAAAATATTCATTCAAAAAGGAATTCATTTTTGAAACATTTAGCCTGATATTTCTAAAAACAACTCTCACTTTTTTCCTAAAAATAATAGAAGTTGCAATTAAAAATGGTAATACAGAAAGAGTGATTAATGTTAATTCAAAGCTTGTATAAAACATAAAAATAATAATCCAGATTATCAGCAAGACGTCTGCAACTATCATTACTACGCCAGAAGAAAATAACTCATTGAGTCCTTCAATATCATTAGTAACTCTGGTTACTAATCTGCCAATTGGATTTTTATCAAAATACTTTAGTGATAATTTTTGAATATGGTCAAATAGTTTAACTCTGATATCTAAAAGCACTTTTTGTCCGACGGTCTGCATTATATAATTCAATGAGAAAGAAAAAAGCCCACTTATTACAATTAAGCCAAAAATCGCCAGAATCATCCAATATAATCCGTGGCTGTCATTCTTTGCAATATAGTTATCAATTGCCACCTTGGTGAAATATGGACGTAATGGGCCTACTGCGGAGTTAACTATTGCTAATATAGTAGCAATAACAACATATTTCTTGTATGGTTTAAGAAATATCAATAATCTCTTAAGCAATTTCAGGTCAATTGCTTTAGCTTCTTTTTCTTGATTTACACTCATTTATATTTTTTTTACCTATTTCGATATAATTATATCTACAGCTGAGCCCTTGTTTACAAGTGTTCCCGGCTGAGGATTTTGATTAGTGATTACGCCTGGAGCGTAAGTATCGTGCTTAATAAAGGAAGAATTTCCTAAAATTAAGCCAGATTCTAAAATAGTACGTTTTGCTTCTTCAATTGAAGAACCAATTAATTGTGGTATTTTTACTTGCTTGTCGTTTCCTTTAGAAACTACAATATCAATTGGACTTCCATACGGAATTGATCTTCCGGCTGATGGTTTTTGAATCATTACTGTATCAGTTCCAAAAGATTCTGAATTATCATATTCAATTTTTCCAACTTCAAGACCAGCATTCATAATATTCACTTTTGCAGTTCTTAATGGTTGACCAACAACAAATGGAGCAGTAACGGTTTCTTTACCTTTGCTAATTATAAGGTAAACTGTTCTGCCTGTTTTAACAACATCGTCTGGTTTTGGGATTTGATTTATTATATTTCCTGAAGGAATTAATTCGCTATATTGGTCGCTTTGCTTTGAAAATTGTAATCCTGTTTTAATTATCATATCTTCAGCTTCTGCCTGAGTTTTGCCAATTACGTTAGGAACTTTGGCGGTTTCGGATTCTCTAACTAACTTAGGAAGAAAAACAGAGTCAATCACCCAGACTAAAGCGAATAGAACAACTGCAAAAGTTAATAACACATAAAAATAAGGAAGCAGGTTTTTAATTCTATCATTCATACAATCTAATTTTCAAAATTCTAAAAAAAACAATGACGAATGGAATTTAGTTTTACTATTTTGGAGTGGATTTATTGATTATTGATTCACCAGAATTTAATTTTAATACTTCTTTGATTTTTTGTTCAAGAATTTTTGGAGTAAATGGCTTTACTATATAATTATTTGCTTTGCTTCTAATTGCTTTGATAACATCATCAGGAGAGCCTTTTGAAGAAACCATAATTATAGGAGTATTCTTGATACTCTCATTTGCTCTTACTAATTTTAGAAATTCTAAGCCATTTAATACAGGCATATCGCAATCCAAAAGAACAAAATCGATTTTAGACTCTTTTATTAACTTATAACCTTCAAGACCATTTTCTGCCTCAATGATTTCTTTTATACCCATTAATTCTAATGCTTTGACCATTAATTTTCTCTGAGTTTTAGAATCATCTATCACAAGAAATTTCATATAGTAATAATTTTAAAGTTGATAAATTATAAAGTACTAAAATAGTAAAAATATTTATTACAATTCAGTAAAATTATTCAATGTTGAAAATATTATAAAAATTATTATGATATTTAACGAATAAGTCATAATTTTGCTTTTGATATTTAGTAAATATTTTTAAAAATGGAGAATAGATAATGAGAGCTCACAATTTTTTTGCCGGTCCAGCAGTGCTACCGGTTCCTGTTATTGAAGCAACTAAAGATGCAGTAATTGATTTTGCTAATACTGGCGTTTCCATTATGGAAATTAGCCACCGTTCTAAAGAATTTGATAAAGTTTTTAAAGAAGCACAAAATGATGCTTTAGAAATAATGGGTTTAGACCCTAAAGATTATTACGTTTTATTCCTTGGTGGTGGTGCTAGTTTGCAATTTGCAATGATTCCAATGAACTTCCAACACACAAAATCTGAATATATTGTTACTGGCGAATGGGCTGGAAAAGCATATAAAGAAGCTAAGAAGATGGGTAATGCAATTTCAATTGCTTCATCAGAAGATAAAAACTTTGCTTATTTACCAAAAGACTTTAAAGTATCTCAAGATGCTGATTACTTCCATTATACAACTAATAATACTATATACGGTACTGAATGGAAATCAATTCCTGATGCTGGTAATACTCCATTAGTTTGCGATATGTCATCTGACTTTTTAAGTCGTGAAATGGATTATTCTAAATTTAGTTTGATTTATGCTGGAGCTCAAAAGAATATTGGACCTGCTGGCGTAGTTATGATTGTTGTTAAAAAATCATGGGTGGACGAAAAAGCAAAAACAGACATCCCAACAATGATGAAATACAAAACTCACGTTGATAAAGAATCATTATTCAATACTCCTCCTTGCTTACCAGTATTCGCAGTTGGTCAAACTATGAAATGGATTAAAAATGAAGGTGGATTAGCAGCAATTCAAAAAAGAAACGAGCATAAAGCTGGTTTAATTTATGGTATGTTTGATACTTATAATGATTTCTTCAAAGGTTCAGTAATTGTTCCTGAAGATAGATCATTAATGAATATTACATTTAATTTACCAACAGCTGAATTAGAAGATAAATTCATTGCAGAAGCTAAAAAATTAAATATGCTTGGTTTAAAAGGACATCGTTCAGTTGGAGGTATTCGTGCTTCTACATATAATGCTTGCCCAGTTGAATCTTGCGAAGCTTTAGCTAAATTTATGGAAGAATTCTATAAAAACAATAAATAATAATATTTTATTTAATCCCTCCCTTTAATGGGAGGGATTAAATATGTGGGCTATTTTGGGATGGTATAAAAGAAAGTACTACCCTTGCCAACTGCAGATTCAACCCAAATTTTTCCATTATGGAATTCAACAAATTCTTTACATAAAATCAACCCTAATCCTGTGCCAGTTTCATCATTAGTTCCTGGCATTGAGCTTGTTGATTCTACCTTGAAAAGGCCATCAAGTATTTTCTTACTCATACCAACACCAGTATCTCTAACAGAAATCAATATTTCTTTATCTTTAATTTCTGAACTTACTGTAACAGAGCCACCATTAGGAGTATACTTTAATGCATTGGATACAAGATTTCTTAGAACAGTTGTTAAAAGATTTACATCACCATTTATTATTAAATCATCGTTAATAATTTTCTTCAATTCAATACTTTTTGTTTTTGCGATTGGTGAAAGTAAATTTAGAGTATTTTTAACATAATAATCAATTGGGAATTGAGTTAATTCAAGTTTGATTAAATTTCTTTGTGCTTTTGACCAATCCAATAGGTTAATTAAAAGATTGTAAATGTTTTGTGATGATTCTTTAATTAGTTTAAGAAAATCAAGTCTTTCATTTTCATCTAAACTATTAAATTGAGAGATGAGTAAATCAATAACATTATTGAAATTGCCCAATGGTCCTTTCAAATCGTGAGCAATTATTGAGAAGAATTTATCTTTTGTAGCATTTAAATCAAACAATTGATCATTTTGAAGTTTAATTTCTTCGCTCTTTGATTCAAGCAATTTATGTGATTTAGATTTTTCATTATATCGTATATATAGTCCAATTGCAATAACTGCAACGATTATAATAAGTAAAATAAAAACATAATTTGAATATTTTTGCTTTTCCAATAAATCTTTTTCATTATCATCTTTTTTTTCAATTTGATATTGAATATTCAGTTCCTCAATTTTATCATTTGTTTCTTTATCGTATGCAGAATCTTTAATGTCTAACAATTCTCTGAAGTATTTCAATGCTTTTTTATGATTACCCAAAGTATCATAACAATTAGCCAATGACATTAAAACACCACTTTTTAAGTATTCAAACCTTTCTTTTTCTATAAAATCTAAACAAGTTTCACCATATTTAACTGCTTCAGAAAAATTTCTTTTCTTCATATTGAAAATGGCTAAATTTGAATAATTAATTGCTATTCCTTGTTTCAAATCATATTTAATGCAATGCTCTAATCCAAGTTTTGCATAATGCATTGATGAATCTAAATTACCTTTTCGTTCGTAATAATTTGCTGTATTTGTAAGCACTTTAGCGATACTAACCTTATCATCAATTTCATTTGCACATTCTAGTGCTTTTTTTAAATATTTGAGTGACTCATCTGGTCGATCTAAATTATTTAATGCTATAAAATTATTATTATTTAAACTAAATAAACTCTTATAAATTTCAATTTTATCATTTGGATTTAATTTATTCTTTAGTTCTTTATCAAAAAAAGCTTGAGCTTTTAAGCAAAATGAGTATGATTGCTCAAACTTCCCCATTGAACTCAATAATGTACTCATTATTGTATAAGACTTAAACTCCCATTTAGGATTTATACCTTTACTAAGCTCTAAACATTGATTTATATAGTCAAATGATTTATTTAAATCACCCTTAAAATTATAATAAGCAGAAAGGTTATTCAAAATTCTTAATTTAGTTACTAAATCGTTAGTTTTATCAATATCATTCAATGCTTTATGTGTATAATACATTGAAGAGTCATCTAATCTTAATTCTCTATAGAAATCTCCTAAATGAAGGTAAGTGAGAATAACTTCATTAATATTTATAATTTTTGTTTGATTATTAAAAGTCGATAAAGTATTTTTATAAGCTTCTGAATTATTTTGTTTGAAATAAATGGTCAATAGCAAACAATTTGTTCTGAATTTCAATAATTCATCA
>CAIWET010000381.1 GCA_903911805.1 uncultured Ignavibacteria bacterium
CTTCTCTCTCTCTTCTTGTTTTTTTACTTCATTCATCAAAGATTGCAGTGATGTAGAATAGAGCATTTTAGTAGTTTTCATTTCTCTATAATTAATAGAGAAATAATGAGTAGTCTTTTAAATATCACTGGGCTATATGAACCACAAGAAGTAGCTATGAATCTTAGTGAAATAAACAGTAATTTAATTTATTTCAAGATTGATACAGAAGGAAATTTTGACAGTGTAAACTCAGATATAACAGACTTGACCACTGATTTAAATGAATTCAAAATGACAACAAATTATAACATTGACAGTGTAAACTCAGATATAACAGACTTGACCACTGATTTAAATGAATTCAAATTGAGAACAAATTATAACATTGACAGTGTAAATTCAAGTATGACATATTTGAAGACTGCTTCTATTAATTTTGAAACACACACAAATGACACTTTTATTTCAATCAATAATTCTTTAATTGATTTGTCAAATGATTTAACTTCATTAGACCAGTCTACCTCAAACAACTTTGAATTAACTAATGATTATATAGATGCAAAACACCAAGAAGGGAAGGATTACACAGATACAGAAGTTGAAAATTTAAGAAATGAGGGTTTAATTCAGGAAGCAATAACCCAAGTTTTAGCGTGGATTACAAGTGACGAAGGGAAAAGATTTAGAAAGAAAATTTGGGATAAAATTAGGAATAAATGGGCTACATTTACTGGGTCAAGACCTTATACTGAATTATTAGATGATGTTCAACAAGCATCAGCAGATATATTAGATGATTTAATGAAGGTATATAGATATGATTTAAATAATGCTGGGATTAGAACAGACCCATTTTTAGGTAAGGATATTGTTATGAAAGGAGATACATATATTTATGATGGCAACCTGCATTTAACTGGTGATATTTACAAAGGAACATTCAATTCAGCATCTGGCAGTTGGACGCAAAACAAGAAATTAAATGATTATTTAGTATCGAAAGGAGTTAAAACTAATCATTGTTTAGATCTTAATACAACAACAGAATTATTAGAACTACTATATGATGATTTAGATTTTGAACTTGGACCAGCACCAACTTACAAATTAAAATTAAAATATCCAATCCATAGCGTTCATCCTACACAATGTATATCAGTTGATGAAACAACAAAACAATTAGAGTTTAATGTCAATACTGATTATTTTGAATTTGAAACAAACACAAGGAAAACTTTAAAACCTAAATTTGATGCTAATGGTGTTGAGGATACAGGACCTCTATTTATTGATTTTTCCACAAGAAAACTAAGAGCTAAATATAATGATACATTACAAGTAAATACAGCAAAAGAATTAGGCACTACATTTAATTGTAAAGGATTAAAATCAGGTAGTGTTTTATCACTTGACACAACAACAAAATTATTAGATTTTAATTATGATACTGAATATTTTAGCATAAAGAATGATAAGTTATCCCCATTATTTGAATTAAAAGGAGTTACAAGTGGTAGTGGATTATCAATAGATGCAACAACTAAATTATTAAAATTTACACCAAACTCAAGTCAGTTTTGGACAAATCAACATTTATTAATTAGATTTAATGCAAATGGTGGAATAGTTGATAATATAAATGGGGTTATAGGACTTCAAATTAAATTAGCAGAC
>CAIWET010000382.1 GCA_903911805.1 uncultured Ignavibacteria bacterium
ATTATAATTATATATATCTAATATTTATCGAACTATTAAGGTCTCAAACGCCTTATCGAAAATCTTTTCATAATAAGTGAATTGCTGCTCTGGCGCCTGCAAATAAAGATAAATTAAATTATCTTCTTTGGCATAAGCAGATTCATACATTTTAAGTGTTGGAGATTCTTTAGACACCTTCATAATGATTTTATTTGTGTGTGCTTTAAAGCCATTTCTTGGATAAGTTTTCTGAGAAATTGGTTTATATGTATGATATTCTTCAACATTTTTATTTAAACTCCCTTTCCAAAAATCGAGCAAAGAATCAGGAGAAGAAACTCCATAATTTTTCATCATATTTTTATTATATGAAACTTTTACACCAGTTAAATAGAAATCATCAATTTTTTTTACATTTTCAGGAGTTAGAACAATATCCAGATACTCAGGGGTTTCATCAATTACCATATTCCAATTTTGGGGCAATTCGATTGATACTAATTTATCTTTGTCTTCAAATCTTTTAAAAGTGATTTTATCAAAAGGAGTAAAATCAGGATTATTCACCATAAGAGTTTTTAATTTTTCTCTGTCTTTTTCAGCTAATTTTTTCTTATCAGTTTTTTCATACGAAACAGCTCGATTATTTAATGCTTCTGTATCATTTGGATTTTGTTCTAATACTTTAGTATAATCTTTTACAGCTTTTTCGTATTGTTCTGTTTTAAAATAGGAATTTCCACGATTATAATAAATCTTTGAATTTTTTAAACCTAATTTTATAGCTTTCGAGAAATCCTCAATTGATTCAGTATATTTTTTTTGGTAATAATATAATCTTCCTCTTTGATAATAAAGTTGAGGATTGTCGCTTTTCAATTCTTCTGCTCTTTTAAAATCACTAAAAGCCTGTGGTGCCAATCCAATATTAAAATATGCTGTAGCTCTATTTACAAAAGCTTCAACAAAGCCACTATCAAGATTGACTGCGTGAGTAAAATCCATCATTGCCATATCGTAAGCACCAAGATAATTATAAGCCACGCCTCTATTATTAAAAGCATCAGCACTAGTAGTATCTTGCAAAATGAATTTATTATAATCAGCAATCGCAGAATCCAAGTTATTAGCATATAAATGAGCATTACCTCTTTTGTAATAGGTAATATAGTTGTTTGGATTTTTATACAAAGCTTTGGTATAATTTACAACAGCCTCTTCATATTTTCCCTGACTTAATTCTTTGTCGCCTTTTGCAGTTAATATTTCATCTTGAGCTTTTGATGTTGAAATAGCAAAAGCAAGAAGAATAATTAATAATAATATCTTTTTCATAATTTTAATCATTTATAATGAAATTTTTCTATTAAATCTTAAATCTATTGCTTTTTCAAACTTTGGAATGTCAATTATAAAATTGCTATTCATATCCATATATCCTCTTCTGTCAATAATTTTATTGCTAACCCAAGCAATTCCATTTTTGAAACTTTCAGCATAAGAATAAACAGCAGGAAAAACATTATTGCCATCTTTATCAACAAAAGTCCAGAACATATCTTGCTTAACAGCCGCAACATTTTCAGAAAAATCTCTAATTAATTCGAATTTGTAATCTTTAGAAACTAAGTCGCCTTTTTTATTAATAAATCCCCAACTATAATTCCCTCTAGAATTTGACATTGCCACAAGAGCTATACCATTAGAAAAACCTTTTGCATCATCATAAATAGGTCTGATTACTTCATTGCCACTTTTATCGATAAATCCTACCTTAGCATTCAAATAAAATCTATTCAAGCCTTCAGTGAAATCACCAAGCTCATCATATTTTAATGGAATAACAACTTTACCAGTTTTATCAATACATCCAGACTTGAATTTATCATTATTAACTACAGCTAAACCTTCGGAGAATAAATTTCCTGCCATATTATCTAAAGTTATGACAAATTTTCCAGTTTTATCTATATAACCTTTTTTAGGACCATCGGCTGCAAAAGCAATTCCCTCAGAAAAGAATGAAACACCATTCATTTTGTTAGAAATAACTTGCTCACCTTTTAAATTAATGAATCCATATTTCCCAAGAGTCTTTTCAGAATCAACATATTTAATTGTAATAGCCATTGAATCTTGAAAAACGCTGAGTTTGTCGCAATCTGGCTTAAAAACAATTTCGCCCTTAAGATTCATCATGCCATTTTTAATAACTTCACCATCTTTATATTTAATAGTAAAGTAACCATCACCATATCCTAAAACATCTTCTATAGCTTTAGCTGGGAAGAGTTCATTGCCTTGTTGATTAAGAAAATACCATAAGCCTTTAAGTTTGTAAGCTATTAATGGCTCACTTGCCGGACTCTTTGCTGAAGCTATAACGCCACAAGAAATTATGACTATGAGTATTAATAATATTTTTTTCATTATTTACCTGCCTTTGAAATTGCAACATTAACTGTAATTAAATCGAATGCTTTATATAAGTCTTGCGGATTAATTTCAATAATAAATCCGCGCTTTCCACCATTAATATATATCTTATCTAATCCAAGAATAGAAATCTCAGAATAAACCTGCATCTTCTTTTTAGTGCCAAATGGGCTTGTTCCACCAAATTGATAACCAGTAGCTTTAAATGCTTTATCAGCTGAAGCTGGAGCAATTGTTTTAACACCAATCTCTCTTGCAAGCTCTTTTGTAGATACTTCGCGGTCACCGTGCATCAAAACGATAAACTCTCTTTTGGTATCGTCTTCCATAACAAGAGTCTTTATAACATTGTGCTCATCAACGTTTAATTCCGTAGATGTTTGAGCGGTACCGCCCTTTTCTTCATATTTATATTGATAAGGAATGAATTCAATTCCTAATTTTTTTATATCCCGTATTCCATTTGTAACAGGAAAGTCTTTGTCTGACAAAATAAATCTCCAAAAAATTCGTGACAACAAATGTATAACGTAAAAGTTTGCAAAAATATGCAAATTAAATAAAAAAAATATTTCATTGTTATTTCATTTTGTTTAGATATTTTTGTAACTGAGTTTTTTGAAA
>CAIWET010000383.1 GCA_903911805.1 uncultured Ignavibacteria bacterium
AATTTTTTTATAATTTTATATAGGAGTTTTCACATGAAAGCTAAAGTATTAGTAGCATTATTGGTAATGTTCGCATTCTTATCTACAAACGTTTTCGCACAGGATGCAAAAACAGACAAAAAAGACGTTAAAAAAACAGTTAAAGTTGAAAAAAAAGAAGCTAAAGCTGATAAAAAAGACGCAAAAAAAGAAGCTAAAGTTGAGAAAAAAGATGCTAAAAAAGAAGTAAAAGCTGACAAAAAAGAAGCTAAAGCAACTAAAGCACCTAAAGCTGACAAAAAAGAAGCTAAAAAAGAAGCTAAAGTTGAGAAAAAAGATGCTAAAAAAGAAGTAAAAGCTGACAAAAAAGAAGCTAAAAAAGAAGTTAAAGCTGACAAAAAAGAAGCTAAAGCAGCAGCACCTAAAGCTAAATAATTAAGCTAAAAAGAATTTAACTTTAGTAGTTAAAAGTAAAGGCAGATTTATTCTGCCTTTTTTTTGCTATTATATTTGCAATTCCGCATTTTTCTTGTAAATTTGTATTCGTTTAAATTTATTATTGGATTTATTTTATATGTTACAGGTAATTCAGCACCAAAAATCCGGCGAAATGACAGTTGAAGAACTTCCTATCCCGGTTTGTCATCAAAATGGTATATTAGTCAAAACTCATTACAGCATTATTAGTGCTGGTACTGAAAAAGCTTCTGTTAATAATACAAAAGCCAGTTTGTTAGAAAAAGCTAAGAAACAACCAGAACAAGTTAAGATGGTTTTGGATATGGTTAAAAAAGAAGGACTAATTTCTACTTACCATAAAGTGCAGAACAAACTTGATTCATATAAAACTATGGGATATTCTCTATCTGGAGAAGTTATCCAAAGCAATTGCGATGAATTTAAA
The DNA here is from genome assembly GCA_903911805.1 of uncultured Ignavibacteria bacterium. Classification (GTDB taxonomy): domain Bacteria; phylum Bacteroidota; class Ignavibacteria; order Kapaibacteriales; family UBA2268; genus CAIWET01. Next base: position 884 of record CAIWET010000383.1, read on the forward strand.
ATTGGCGACTTGGTTGCTTGTGCCGGAGCAGGATATGCAGTTCACGCTGAAGTTATTACTGTTCCTAAGAATCTTGCAGTAAAAATTCCAGAAGGCGTTAGTATGGAAGATGCTTCATTTGTAACACTAGGTTCGATTGCATTGCAAGGAATCAGACAAGCAGATTTAAGACTTGGTGAAACAGTTGCAGTTATTGGTCTTGGTTTACTTGGTCAATTAACTGTTCAAATGTTAAAAGCAAGTGGTTGCAGAGTTATTGGTATGGATATTGACGAAAAGCTATTCGATAAAGCAAAAGAATATGGTTGCGAATTTACTTTTAAAAGTGACAAAGAAAATTTAAAAACTATAAAATCTTTTGGTGATGGTTTTGGAGTTGATGCTACAATTATAACTGCAAGCACCCAATCTAATGAGCCAGTTGAAATTGCACTTGACATTACAAGAAAAAAAGGTAAAGTAATCGTAGTTGGTGCAGTTGGGATGAATCTTCCTAGATCACCATTTTACGAAAAAGAAATAGATTTCAGGATTTCATGTAGCTATGGTCCTGGTAGATATGATGCGGATTATGAAGAATATGGCAATGATTATCCTCCTGCTTATGTGAGATGGACTGAAAAAAGAAATTTACAGACAATTCTTGAATTAATTGCTAATAACAGATTAGATGTTAAATCAATGGTTTCACATAAATTCTTAATAAATGATGCTATCAAGGCTTATGATATAATCACTGGTGTTGATAAACAGCCATTTTTAGGTATTTTGTTAGAATACCCTGCAAATAAAGAAATTATTAAATCGATTGAATTGAAAAAATTCACTCCTCACGATAAATTGCAATTAGGATTTATTGGTGCTGGTAATTTTGCTCAAAGTTCATTATTGCCACCATTGAAGGAAACAGGTGTAGATTTCCAATCTGTTTCAACTGCAACTTCAGTTAATGCAATTTCAGTTAGCAAAATATTTGGCTTTGCAAAAGCAACATCTGATTCTGATGAAATAATTAATTCAAAAGAAAATAATCTTATTTTTATTGCCACCAGACACGATTCTCACGGTGAATATGTAAAAAAAGCTCTTCTTGCTGGTAAGCCAGTTTTTGTTGAGAAGCCTTTAGCTGTAAATTATGAAGAATTAAATGAAATTGAAAAAGCCTTCCTGAAAAACAATGGCAGATTGATGGTTGGATTCAATAGACGTTTTTCTAAATCATTCAGATTAATAAATGATTTTTTCCAAAATAGAACAGAACCAATGGTGATTTCTTATAGAGTTAATGCTGGTTTTATTCCAAAATCGCATTGGGTATATCAAGAAAATCAAGGTTATGGTAGAATAATTGGCGAAGCTTGTCATTTTATTGATTGTATGATGTATTTGACTAAAGCAATGCCAATCAAGGTTTATGCAGAAGCAATTACCTCCGAAAACGTTGAAGTGTTCAATAATGATAATGTAATAATTACTATCAAATTTTCTGATGGTTCAGTTGGTACAATTCAATATCTTTCTAATGGCGATACCTCATATTCTAAAGAATTTTGCGAAGTATTTTGCGGTCAGAGCGTAGCTGTTATGAATAATTATGAAACTGTAGAATTAATCAAAAACAAGAAAAAAGAAGTAATCAAACTTGATGGCAAAAAAGGCCACAAGGAAGAAGTTTTTGAATTCATTAAAGCAATTAAAGAAGGCAAACCTCTTCCAATAAGTTATAATGAACTAAAAGCAGTAACAATCACAACTTTTGCAGCAAATGATGCTTTAGCTAAAGGAGTTCCTCAAGGAATTTTGATTTAATGAATTGGTCAAATTTTTATTGAAACTATATTTGATTTACCAAATAAGATTAATATCATATAATTTGAAATGATTATCAGCTGATATTATTGGCAATTTCTCAATAATAGCTTGAGAAATTAATAATCTATCAAAAGGATTTTTATGATGAAATGGAAGATTAGCTAAGTATAAAATTTGAGTATCAATTAAATATCTCATAACATATAATCTTTAAATTCTTCTAGTGGCTCGTTAAAATCTTCTGATATCCAACCTTGTCCATTGTATTTCCCAAATTTTCTTTCTATATTAAATTCTATAGATTTTTGGAGGTCAATAATCAATTTCTTCTTTTCATCTTTTGGGAGAAGAAATGCAAGATTGAGAATTTGATCGTACCCAATTGAAATATGATTATTCATTAACTTTTCCTATTAGTATTTACCTATTTTTAAGTCGATAATTCAATATTTTTATTTTACAATTTTGTGCAAGGTGCAATATAAAATGTTTGTTCCTGGATTTATTCTGGTAAAAAAACAATTTTGCTCCATTGGTCGAAATTATAATATTTTTCGGCAACATCTTTGATTTGGTCGAGTGTTACCTCATTAATCAAATCGATTGTTGTTTCAATGTCTTCATTTTCGCCAAGTAATAATTCGCTTTTTGCAAGTGATTGCATACGAGTGCTCATACTCTCCATCGCCATTATTGTGCTGGATTTGAGCTGTTCCTTTGCTCTGTCTAGTTCAGTTCCAAGAATTTTCTTTTCAATTAATTTATTTAATTCTTCGATTATTAATTTCTCAACTTTTTTTATTTTTTTAGTATCTGTGGCTGAATAAATACTGATTGAACCAGTATCTGTATATTGTGTCAATGAAGAATAAATAGTATAAGCTAAAGAATTTTTTTCTCTTAATTGCTGATAAAGTCTGGAGCTCATTCCTTCTCCAAGAATTACATTTAATGCAGCCATTGGGTATCGCAAAGCTGTATTATATCCAGGAATTTTGTTAGCTAACAGGATATGTGTTTGCTGAAAAGATTTTACTTCTTCAATATCCATTTTTTGATAAATAAATGTATTATTTCTAATTGAATTAAATTTTTCATTCTGGAATTCTTTTAACTGATCACCAATTTTATCTAATAAATACTCGTGTTCAAAATTTCCTGCAAAAGAAATAACAATATTTTCTGGTTTATAAAACTCGTTATGATATTTTTTTAGGTCATCAGCTTTTGCTTTTTTTACTGACGAAATACTTCCGGCAATTGGCTCACCAAGTGGGATATCTCCAAATAGTATTTTATCAGCATAGTCGCAAATCATCTCTTCTGGGTCATCTTCGTACGACTTGATTTCCTCGATTATAATTTTCTTTTCTTTTTCTACATCTTTTTCGTCGAAGACAGGATTAAAAACTAAATCAACTAAAAGTTCAAGGCATTTTTCAAAATTGCCAGATAAAGCACGAACGTAAAAACAAGTAACTTCTTTAGTAGTAAATGCGTTAGTATAAGCTCCGATAGATTCAAATTGGTAAGCAATTTGCTTACCTGAACGATTTTTTGATTGTCTAAAAACGCAATGCTCAATCATATGAGCAAGTCCTTGCAATCCTTCGTAATCATCTCGGGAACCAGTATTAATAGTTATACCAAGCGAAAATGATTCTGCAAATGGCAATTGTTCAGTTAAAATTCTAAATCCATTCGATGTAATTGTTTTGTTATATTTGATTTTATTTATTTCTGATTGCTCTAATGTATTCAATTTATTTAATTTCATTTATTCTTTCTAATTCATATATTTTATTTATTCGTTCCAACACTGGTGGATGAGAATAATTCAAAAAAACATATAACGGATGAGGAGTCAAATTTGATAAGTTAGTGACAGATAATTTTTTTAATGCACTTACAAACTCTTTATATAAATTGGTATTTTTAACTGCAAACTCATCAGCTTCGAACTCATATTTACGTGATAAAATATTAAATGCTATTGAGATTATCTCACCAATAGGGGAGAATATCATACTAAAAAATATTAGTGATGCATATACTGAAATATGTGTCATATAAAACGCTTGATGCAAACCTTGATTATTAATAAATAACCCTAAAAGGAATAATATAAATCCTGTTTGAGCAATTGAAATTATCATATTTTTTAATATATGCTTCTTTTTGTTATGACCAATTTCGTGAGCTAATACAGTAAGAAGCTCTTCTTTAGTGTGCTTTTCTATTAAAGTATCAAAGAGTACTATTCGCTTATTATTGCCAAATCCAGTAAAATATGCGTTGCTTTTTGTGCTTCTTTTAGAGCCATCCATAATGAAAATCTTTTTTAAAGGATAATTCACTTTTTCAGCAAATGCAAATATTAAATCTTTTAATTCTCCTTCTTCGAGTGGGTTAAATTTATTGAATAATGGCATAATATAAGTTGGAGCAATATATGTTATAATTAATGAAAACAATGTTATTGCAATCCAAACATAAATCCAGGCAAAAGAACCAAAATATTGGAAAAAATAAATTACCAAGTATAAAATTGGAACTCCAAGAATTATTGACAATAATGAAGATTTTAATATGTCAAGTACATATATTTGGATAGTTGTCTTATTAAAACCAAACTTTTCTTCTATTACAAATGTAGAATAAATTCCAAATGGCAAATCTATTATAAATTTTGCTATTATGATTATTCCAAAGAATATGATCCCTGAAATAATATCATCAAAACCAAAACTTCTCGCATATTCATCAATAAAATTAAATCCTCCTAAAAACCAAAAAGTTAAAAACACAACTAAATCGATAAATTCGGTCAATATCCCAAAATTTGATCTCGATTTTGTATATAATTGAGACTTTTTGTAATCTGCTTCTGAATAAACCTCTTTAAACTCATTTGGCACTTGGGTTTGAAGGTTTTTAATATTAATTAAATCTGTAATTAAATTTAGCAAATAACTAAAAATAATTGTAATTATTATCAGATAACTATAAATATTCATTTTTACTAACAAT
>CAIWET010000384.1 GCA_903911805.1 uncultured Ignavibacteria bacterium
GCATTAAAAATGGAATTAAAATCAAGAACTTATACATTAAATAAATTGAATATTATCAGGTTGATTATATTACCATAAAAAAAGCATATTAAAAGCTGGTTCTGTTCGATTTAATATCCTATTAATCAACAGAAGGGCTTTTAAACAGTATAAAGCTTATAATCTATAAAATTATAGGCTTTAATAATATATTTGGCACAGAGCGGATTTAACAGGCAATTTAAATGCACTGCTAACAAGCTCTCAAGTTGAATTTCAAAGAACGTAATGTACTATTTTAATATAAAATAATCTTGTTATAAACAGATTGGTTAAAATCTGTTGTTTTAATAATATATAATCCAATATTTAAACTATTAAGATTTATTGATTGATTTTGGCTAAGAGAGCACGAAAATACATTATTGCCCAAATAATCAAAGAAATCAAGTTTTAAGTCATAATTAGATGTTAAAATACGATTATTTATTATAAATTTTTCAGTTGTTTCATTTTCTATAATATCAGAATAATTTTCATTTATCTGATACACATTGTCATTTTCATTTAAAACCATATTTTGCGATTGAACATTATAATTTTTCACAGGTTTTTCGAATAGCAAATAGCATATTGCTTGCTTATTTTTTACTTCTTTGGATTTATCAGCTATAAAAGCATAATTTATTTCATTATCATTTTGATTATAATAGAAATAACTCCCAGATTTATCAAAAATATCACCTCGATTGACTCCAATCAGCCTATAATTTGATAAATCTTCTGGAAGGACAACCTTTCCAGCAATAGCTTTGATTTTATCATCTAAATTAATAGTTACTGGAATTTTAAAAGTTTGAGAATCATCAAATAGCATTTCATTGAATTTTATTCCTTGAGGACTATCTTGGCTTTTATTCGCCACAGAATGCGTTTTTAAGAAATTTTGACCAATAATGAGCATATCAGTTATTGTTACATCTCCATTTCCATCGCAGTCTGCATAAGTTGCATCTAAAGTATCCCAAGCTAATGCTCTCTGAGCTAACCAAATAGAGCTTGTAGGCTCTCTTTTGAATGATCTCATACTTTTATAAGATGAACCATATTTAAGATATAAGCTAAGAGTGGACATATCATCCTGATTGACAACATTGTCATTATTTGCATCTCCAGGCCAAATATCTATATATCCATGTATATTATATGATATATTTTGATTTTCAATATTAATAATCTTACCGCCACTATCAGTAGAAACCACTGCTTGAATATTTTCAAAACTAAAGGTTAATTTTTGATTGTTTGGGGAAATTTGTGATACAGCAAATTCCAAGTGTAGCAATTTTGGATTTTCAGTTCCGATTGAACCAACAGAATCACCAGACAAAATACCTACGTAAATTCTTGCATCAGCAGTACTTAAGACTTGTGGATCGGTGATATAAACATATCCATTTTTAGAAAAGTCAGAGAAAATAGCTTCGGAAAAAGTTATATAATTTGTTTGGTTCCATTTTAAAATAAATGATACAGCAGTACAACGTTTTAATTCTTCTGCATAAATATCTACACCAAAGATATAAGTAGCCGTTACAAAACTCGATCTTGTTGAATCAACATCGGTTCTAACTAACTTTAGCGACTGCCCGTAACCCTTGGTAAATAGAAGGATTAACAATATATATAAGATTTTTTTCATCAATTCCACCAGGAATTATTTAATATAAACTATTTCCAAGAGTAGAATTGCAATTATTATGCCAATAATTTAGATTGGTATTTAAGGGGGGGTGAGATATTTATTCTTTAGTAAATTCCTCGTATGAGAAATCTTCTGTAATTTCGGAATCAAATGATTCTCCGAAATTAAAGTCTTCTATTATTGGTTCAACCTTATCGGCATTGAAAATATTTTCTTCAAATCCTTGGTTGTCTTTTTCTTCTTCATCATATGTTTCAATATTATCATCAAAAGTTGGATAATGTTCACCTTCGGAATAGATTACAGCGCTATCTACAGCTTCATAATCTAGCTTAATAAATGTTCTTTTTCCGCAAGAGCAAAGAACTTCGATTACGTCAACATCATCTTCATTAGTTTTATGTACAATAATGGTTGATTTCTCACTATCAAGTTTATCTTTAATATTCAAATCATCATAAACTTCAACGGTTTTTCCACTGTCCTGAATTTTATCTAGAGGGATTATATTATGATAAAATAGTCCTTTTTGCTTTCCAGAAATATTTCTTAAAATAAGATAATCTCTAAAGTTTTCTCTGACTTTTTTCTGATATTCGTTAGCGTCACTTTCTTCCAATCCATATTCCTTTTGGAATTCATTTTGCTTACGAAGTTCATTATTGTAACTAACGATTGAATCAATATCGAGCCTTTGGGATAGCTCTTCTTCTGAGAGATTAGACAATTCAGAATAAATTTCAGATGATTGCCTACGAGAATAATTATAAAATTCATCATTGATTCGTTGATTACCCTCTTTAAAGTCAAGCTTCCTATTTTGCTGAGTAACATCATCATCAGCAAGAAAATCTAATCCATCTATTTCTAATTCTTCAAACATATTATATTTATCGGACAAATTCTTTTTTTATTAACTTAGCTGAAGAAGTTTTTGTTCCTAACAAATTGCAAAGAAAAGCTGGCATATTATTTAAGGTCACTATTTCATTAACAACTTTTGCATCTATTGCTGATTTGGGCATTCCAGAAACCACGCAAGTCTCAGGATCTTGTGCAACAATGTAGGCTCCATTTTTGGATAATTCTTTCAATCCTTCTGTTCCATCATTTCCCATTCCAGTCATAATAAGAGCTAAAACACCTTTGCCAAAATGTTCATTGGCAGATTCGAATAAAACATTTGCTGAAGGATTGAATAATCTTTTTGGATCTAATTCACTTAATACAATTTGATTTCTTCTGTTTACTCCCATTTGTTTCCCACCAGGAGCAACAAAGCACATTCCACGTTCTAATCTATCACCGTCTTCAGCTTCTTTTACGTTAATATGGCAAATCGAATCCAATCTGTCAGCTAGTGATTTAGTAAAAAATGGTGGCATATGCTGTACAATTAAAATTGGAACTGGAAAATCTTCAGGTAAAGTTTTCAATAAATCAAAAAGTGCAACTGGTCCACCAGTAGAAATTCCAATAGTCATTATTTTTATTTCATGAGAATTAGGTTTATTCCTTTTTAAAACTGGATAAGTTGATTGGATAATTCTCTCGTGGCTATAATCCTCGGATTCATCTTTATTCTTCTCCATATTTTCGAGAAGTTTCTTCCTTAAAAGCTTGTTTTTAAATGGGGAATTTGCTGATAAAGTAATAATTTTATCTATTAATTCTTCTTTTAAGTTCTCTATTTCTCTAAATGCAGACTTTTTAGTAATAAAATCAATTGCTCCAAGTGATAATGCTTCCATAGTAACATTTGCTCCTTCTGAAGTCAAAGTACTTAGCATTAATATCGGGAAATACTGAATCTTCAAAATCTCTCTAACAGCATCTAATCCATTCATTACAGGCATTTCAATATCCATTGTAATGATATCTGGTTTTAATTCAATAGCTTTTTCAATTGCTTCTTTGCCATTCGTTGCATGGAAGGTATTCACATCTAGCTCGGAAAGTGCTTCTTCGAGTAAGGTATAATTCAATATTTCGTCTTCTGCAATAAGGATATTTAAATGCTTTTTGAATGGAGCAATTATTAAATTTTCATTGATCTTAATTTCAGTATTTTGATTTATTCCTTTTTTATCATTAGGGATTGTGAAGAAAAATGTAGATCCTATGTTGAGTTCCGATTTTATCCATATTTTTCCACCAAGCAGTGTTGTCAGTGATTTAGCAATTGAAAGGCCAAGACCAGTTCCTCCAAAGCGACGGGAAATACCATCTTCTGCCTGACGAAATCGTTCGAAAATAATAACGTGATTATTTGGTTCAATTCCAATCCCCGAATCCTCAACAAAGAATTCAATCATATTGTTTTTAATGCTATAACCAAATTTTATGTGGCCTTTTTGGGTAAATTTCAATGCATTGCTAAGTAAATTCATTAATATTTGTTTTACGCGAATAGGATCGGTGGTAATTTCATCATTAGTTGGGTCAATTCC
>CAIWET010000385.1 GCA_903911805.1 uncultured Ignavibacteria bacterium
ATAATTCAATAAAATCAAGGCAAAATTAATTATTTTTAAATTTTATTGCAATTTTTACTAAATATGTTGGTAAATTGTTGAATTTTATGTAATTTTGTAATTCGTTCTATTTGATTTTTTTTAATTTATAGTTTTGGTGCATCATGAGTATTGAAGAAACAGCAGTAATTAACCCTGAGTCCAATCAGGAATTAACTAACACAACAGAACCTATCATTGAAGAAACAACAGCTGTGGCTGAAGTTGTTCAAGAGGTAGCTGTTCCATCAGATGCTCCTGAAGTAGCTGAAGTTCCGGTAGTTGAAGCTACCCCAGAACCAGCACCAGCACCGGCACCTGCTTTAACTCCAGAAGAAGAAGCAGCAAGAAACGCAATGTTAGAAAAATTAGCAATTTTATTTAATGAAATATTAGCAGCTAAAGAAAACAACACACCTATTGAAATAGAAATTACTAGCAGAATTAAAGGCGGCTTAAGAGCTACTTATGGCGAATTACCACTATTTTTACCTGCTTCACATTTCTCTTTAAAGAGATCTCCAACCGAAGAAGAATTCCAGGAAGCTATCGGCAAAAAAATGTTAGCGTTCATCCACGAAATTCAAGAACACGGCGAAGGCAGAAAAGCTGTGATTGTTAGCCGCAAGCAAATTTTATTAAATGAGTTCTGGAATACAATCAAAGTTGGCGACGTTGTAGAAGGTAGAATTTCTTCAATCTCTACATTTGGCGTTTTCCTTGACTTAGGTGGTATCGAAGGATTAATTCATATCTCAAGATTATCACAAGTACATATAGACGATCCTAAAAAAGTTTACAAAAAAGGCGATAAATTAACTGCAGTTGTTATCAACGTAGATCAAATCAAAAATAGAATTGCTCTTAGCAGAAAAGAATTAGAAGATTCTCCTTGGAAAAATTTAGAAGATGAAATGAAACCAGGCGATATGGTTAAAGGCGTTGTTCGTCGTTTAACTGACTTTGGTGCTTATATCGAATTGAAACCAGGAGTTGACGGATTATTAAGAACTTCAGAATTGTCTTGGACAAGAAGAATTGGTAAACCATCAGAAGTAATTAAAATTGGCGAAGAAATTGATTTAAAAGTTATCAATCTTTCATCAGAAAAACAAACTGTTTCTTTATCACTCAAAAGAGTTGAAGAAAACCCTTGGACTAGCTTAGCAGAAAAATATGTTGTTAATGCAGAATACGAAGGTACAGTAAAACAAGTTATGCCACAAGGTATGATTGTTGCAGTTGATGAACACATCGACGGTTTTATGCCAAAAAGCAAAATGAAAAAATTATCAAGAGGTCAAAATCCTGATTACAATATTGGCGATAAACTTCAAATTATTATTGCTGATTTAATCCCAGCTGACGAATCATTAATTCTTGCTCCTAAATATACTGATGAAGAAATGGCTGAAATTGCTGCTAATGAAGAAAAATTCAGAGCAGAAAGAAGACCAAGAACTGAAAATTCAGGAAACAACAGAGGCGAAAGAAGTGACAGAGGCGATAGACCACAACGTTCAGGTCCTGGTGGAAATAGAGACAGACGTGACAGAGGCGATAGAGGAGACAGAGGCGATAGAAACGATAGATCTTCAACTCCAGTTCCTCCAAACCAAGGTATTTCTTTTGGTGATTTATTATCTGAATCTGCAAAGAAAAATTTCTTTAAAGAATAATTAGATTTTAACTATAAATTTAAAAAGCGTCATTTTGAACTTATCAGAATGACGCTTTTTTTTTAAACTTTATTTATTAAGTTCTAATTCCCTTAATAATGCTTGACGTTCAATTTCCAATTGACGAATCTTACGCTCCATCAAATCCAGAACCTCAGGCATCGAATCAATATCAATTCTTAATTTGCTCGCTGCCTCGTCAATCAAATCAATCGCTTTATCTGGTAAAAATCGATCTGTAATATATCTTGCCGATAATTCTGCAGCTGACACAATTGCAGCATCTGTAATTCTTACGCCGTGATGAACTTCGTATCTCTCCTTTAGACCTCTTAGAATCGAGATGGTATCCTCAATAGTCGGTTCGTCAACCACCACTTTTTGAAATCTTCGCTCCAAAGCCGAATCTTTTTCGATATACTTCTGATATTCGTCCAAAGTAGTAGCACCAATGCACCTCAAATCACCTCTTGCTAATGCAGGTTTCAGAATATTCGCAGCATCCATACTCCCCGAAGCAGCTCCAGCCCCAACCAACGTATGCATCTCATCAATAAAAAGAATAATTTGACCATCACTATCAGTTACTTCTTTAATAACAGCTTTAAGACGCTCTTCAAATTGACCACGAAAACTCGTTCCAGCTACCAAAGCTCCCATATCCAATGTTACCACCAATTTATCCTTGAGCATACCTGGAACATCGCCAGAAACAATACGTTGAGCAATTCCCTCAACAATCGCTGTTTTGCCAACTCCTGGTTCGCCAATCAAAACCGGATTATTTTTTGTTCGACGCGACAATACCTGCAAAACTCTTCTAATCTCTTCTTGTCTGCCAATCACAGGATCGAGCTTACCTGCTTTTACCTCGTCATTGAGTAATCTACCATACTTGGAGAGAGCCTCATATTTATCCTCTTGATTTCTATCAGTCACTTTAGAATTTCCACGAATCGAAGAAATAACTTTATTCAAATCATTAGTAGTTATTCCAGAGTCAATCAAAAGCTGACTGATATTTGACTTAATATGCGACAGAGCCAAAAGCAAATGCTCAATGCTAATGTAATCGTCCTTCATCTCTTTTGCACGGATAGTTGCATTATCCACTACCTGTGCCAAACCGGTAGAAAAATATTGATTAGCAAAACCGCTCCCATCCACTTTAGGCAGAGATTCTAAAAATTCAGTGATTTTAATTTTACAATAATTAATATTCGCGCCACTCTTTTGCAGGATACTATGAGCAATGCCGGCTGAATCCTGAATAAGAGAAGCAAAAAGATGCACCGGCTCAATTGCCTGATTAGAATAGCTGGTAGCGATTTCTTGAGCTGTTTGCAGAGCTTCCTGCGATTTTATAGTTAATTTATTTAAATTC